>JAZDLJ010000192.1:0-13280 GCA_043802115.1 bacterium
TATTTTTCCCCTTTTATTTTATGAGGCGCTCCTTCAGAGCGCATTTGCGTCTATTTATCCCTCCCAGGGTTTCACCCTGGGCTAGTATGAAACGCCCCTTCGGGGCAGAATATGAAATTTCCTTTCAGGGAATTAACAAGGTATTCGTCTGAATTATTTATTTACACCTCCTTGGTTGGATTTCATAAGACTCAATCCAACAATGTTTATACTAAAATTCTAATCGTACAGGTCGCAAAAATTTTGTAGTCATATCTAGTTTTAGTAAATTTTGGGATAGGTTACTGAAGGATGAATTGTTAAACTATAATACTCTTCTTTAAGATTAACGTCAAAAAAAATTTAACGACGTTTAAAAATATTTACTTAGGGTATTTATATTAATAGTCGATAATTTAAGTATACTACTCCAACTTTGATTTTTTTGAGGTAATGCAAGTTAGTTTTGTAACTAGTTGTTTAGGCACAAAGTAGCAAAGGCACAAAGACACAAAGACACAAAGACACAAAGGCATAAAGACACAAAGGTACAGAGGAAAAAAATAAAAAAACTTAAAAACTTTGTACTATAGTGCCGTTGTGCCTTATCTTTCATGTTCATCATTCATCTTTCTGAATTCATCATTTCAAGAGGGATATTATGGTAAATTATTATGTTGTTCTAAAAGGATTAGTAGATAACACTAACATAGGCAAGCTAAATTTTATAGAAAAATTTGCAGCAGCCTATAAGCTAGATTTAGATAAGGCAAAACTTTTTTTAAAAAATAAAAAAGGGATTATTTATACCTGTGAAGATAAATCAACTGCGGAGAAAGGAAAGGCATTTCTTGAAAAGATTGGGGGGGTTGTTGAAATTATCACTAAAAATGATGAATCAGTATCACCCAAGACAAAAAATAAACCTATTCAAACTAATACAAAAAAAGAAATCGAAAAATCTGAATCAGTAAATGAACCAATTGCAGCTAAGAAAGATATAACAGAAGACCATATCCTATTAAAGGAAAATAATAATTCATCTTCTCCTTTAATTACTGATAACAATGAACCAAGAACAACAAACCAGGAACCAAAAACCACTAGGTTTTGCCCAAGCTGTGGTTATTCTGTCCCTGCTGAGGTTGACGATTGTCCAAATTGTCACATAATTATAAGTAAATATGAAAACATGATGGGTCCCGACTCTGGTTCATCTCCTAGTGTTAGTAGCACGTATCAGCCTATATCAGCTACTACCTTCAAAGAGGCCAATAGCTATTTAAAAAATCTTGAGGAGAAATATGTTAGAATTACTTGCAGTCAATGTGGGAATCTCTTTAACCAGTCAGATGTAATTCAGATAAAGGGTAAATATGTTTGTGCCAATTGCAAGCCCTTTTTTCTTAAAAGGATTCAGGAGGGAGACCCCATTATTAATGACTTTGAATATAAAGGATTTTGGATTAGATTTGCAGCCAAGTTTATTGATGGGATTATCTTAGGAGTATTTAATGGGATTACTAAGTCATTATTCCCTTCAAGCATAAGTACTGGCAATTATTGGACTATTTTTGCCCTATCCTGCTCAATACAATTAGTGACAAACTCATCATATTATATATTTTTTCATGGGAAATATGGGGCGACCCCAGGTAAGATGGCTATTGGAGCAAAGGTAGTCAATGCTGATGGGAGTCCTATTTCATATATGAAGGCTTGCGGAAGGTTTTTTGCTGAAATGCTCTCCTCAAGCATCCTCTGTATTGGCTACATAATGGCCGCCTTTGATGAACAAAAACGTACTTTGCATGACAGGATATGTAATACTTTTGTGGTGAGTAGCAGATGACGGAGATTAACCAGTACAAGATTACCTGCCCAAAATGTTCATCTTTCTTATTAGGGAAAGTTTTTACTTCCCTTTCAGACTCGACCTGCCCCACTTGTGGATTAGTAATGACTGTTAAAATATTCCCTCGAGTTTTTAAACCTAATAATGATACACCTAATATTAATAAGATAATAACTGATAAAGAATCAAGTTGTTACTACCACGTTGATAAGGTTGCAGTTTCTCATTGCCTTGAATGTGGTCGATTCCTCTGTTCATTATGTAAGATAGAGATTGAAGGAAGGACTGTTTGCCCTTTATGCCTTGAACTACTTGATAGTAAAAAGGAAATAAAATCCTTTACAACCAAAGTTACTAATTGGGATTCTATAACCCTTAGCACATCCATATTACCCTTATTAGTTTGGCCATTGACTATGATTACTGCCCCAATTACCTTAATCTTTATCTGTAAACACTTTAATTGTGTTCACGAATATGTTATTCCAAGAAGAAGGTGGCGTTTCTATCTGGCTGGTTTATTTGCTATTTTACAAGTAGGCGGTTGGATAGCCATAATAGCACGACTTATCCTATAATAATTAACCAAGAACGATGAACTAAAAGCGAGTATTTTAACATGAAAAAGCTTAGTAAGACCAATAAATTCCTAGGAACTACTAATTTATATTCCTTTGATGATCATCTCCTCCTGGAAAAAAATATTGGATATACCTCAGAGTACCGTAGATTTTTTTATGATGACATCATCTCAATCATTACTTATAAAAATCCTTTTTGGGTTATACAAATAATCTTACTTTTAATAATAACAGGCATAAGCCTTTTTTTAATATTCACTAATTCAAGTAGTAGTAGAATCGTTCCTGTTATTATTTCAATCACTGTTAGTCCATTCTGGCTTTTTGCTTTTTTTCATCTTTTCTTAGGTCCAACCTCAAAAGCACAAATCAGGACAACGACCTCAACAGAAAAAATCGTCCTGGCAAACAGATATAAAAAGTCAAAGAAGATATTACAGGAGATACAACATCTTATTGAGTTACAACAGGGCGTGGTTGATCCTAACACTTTAGGAGATAAGCCCCTTGCCTATAATCCTCCCTTATCGGCTGAAGAGAACATTAGGATTAAAGGATAGGTTATTAAATTGAAAAACATTAAACCAAGAAATAAATAATTTCAAGAAGTTAAACTAAAGACAGAATTTTTCTGTAACTATTGTATTGACAAGACAATTAAAATAAAGTATAAATACCTTATCATTAATTGTATATATTAGATATCTTGAAGTCGCTAAGCTCCAGGATAATTGAGTTGGTGGCTTTTTTTGTATTTGGATGTTTTTTATAATAACATTTTAGAACTTAAATTTTAAAAAAATTCTTAATAGACGTAACTTTAAAAAACACTTTATTTTTATTAAGAGCATAAAAACAATTAAAAAGAAAGTAGATTATAAATATCGTAATGGCTGAAATAAAAATTAATGGAAATGAAAATATTGAAAAAGCCTTAAAAAGATTTAGGCTTCAATGTAAAAAAGAAGGAATCATTAAAATGTTTAAGGAACGACAGTATTATAAAAAGCCTTCTCAAAAAAGAAGAGAAAAAATTAAAAATGAGAAAAGGGCTATAAGTAAAAATACGAACATTTAAGAAGCATTAATCAAATCAAACACTTCTTTGTCTGACAACTTTATTTCAGATATACATTGAGTACGCCTTCGTAAAATCTGTGGAAGTTTAAGTAAGGCCATAAAAAAGGCTATCCAAAACCTAAATTCTAAATTAGATATATTCTTAATAAGAAAAATAGGTAGATAGATTATATGGTTACCTATAAAATTTTTATCGGTTATATTTTTCCATAAAAACAGATAACTATTCCTCGCAGTAATATATTTCAGTTTTTTCCCCTCTATTTGTTTTAGTATTGTTGCTTGATGTTTATGGTACATTGTAATATCGGGATCATAAAGTACCTTCCATCCTCGTTTTAAAGCTCGATAACAAATATCGATATCTTCCCAATAGAGTGGATAATAAAGACTATCGAATCCCCTTAGTTCTAAAAATTTCTTTTTATCAAAGGCTGCTGCCCCTCCTGTAGCAAATAACGTGTATGACCGTTGGTGACAATCAGTATCCTTTAAGGTCAAATGTCCTTTCTTAAAGATACCTGTTCTTTTTCCAGCCAGATATGTCTTCATATCCCAAAGTAATACCCTGGTGCTCACAGCAAAAACATCCTGGTCTTCAAAATAGGGAATAAGCTTGTGAAGGCAATCCTGAGAAAGGATGATATCATTATTTAAAGAGATAATAATCTCTGACTGACTATGCGCTACACCATAATTACTTGCCTTTTGAAACCCAAGGTTCTGAGGTGTAGAAATAATCTTTATTTGAGGAAATCTGCCTTGAACAAATGATATACTATCATCAGTACTACAATCATCAATTAGTAAAATCTCATGCTCTCTTTTGTCATAATTTACAGCCTCAATAATTGAAGGTAAAACCTTCTCTAAGTAGGTTCTTCCATTCCAGTTGGTTACTATTATTGAAGAGGTTGGTTTAGCCATCTTTCATTTACCAGTTTTTTAAATTCTGACTCTAAGTGTACGATTTTATTAGATATTTTTCAAACGAGATATTTTATGCCAAATCCTAATAAATTCAACAAAATGGTTAAAAATCAAACGAGAACTTTAATTATAAAGGAAAAAGAGGAAAGAAACAAGATCGAAGATTTTCAAATCTAAGTGCTTTTTGTATCCTCTTCAAAAAGTAAGGTAATAATGTTCAGGGCAATTTTTTTTTAGTCTTTAGCCCTGAAAGGGCGTTATATATCAGCCCTGGGCTAGTATATAACGCCCTTTCAGGGCTAAAAACAAAACCTGGTTAAATTCTAACTTAATTTAGTTACCATAAAATTTGAAGAGGATACCTTTTTTACTTTATCCCTGTTGCAAGTATCTCCCTCACCTCCTGTGCATACTCACCATCTGGGCTGTATTCCAGACACCTTTGAAAATACCCCAAAGCCTCTTGTCTATTCCCAAGATTTTTTAGATAAATAACCGCACACATCCGATAGGTCTCTGCATCGTTTGGTCTCACAATAAGTATCTTCTTATAAGTAGAAATGGCGTCCACCCAGTTCTCTTGTTTTTGATAGGCCAAGGCTAAATTTTGTAAAATAGCCAGATTCTTAGGTTCTGCCTCAAGACCTTTTAAAAATATCCTGATGGCCTCTTTGTATAACTTCCTTTCTCCATAAAGAATTCCTAACCGATTAGTTAGATAAATATCCCTAGGATTATCCTTAAGTTTATTTTCATAACCCTTGATTATTTTTGTCTCTTTATTCTCTTTAAGGTAACTAGAGAAGGCGATTTTATATATGTTGATTAGATCTTCCAGCATAAAATCTTTATTGTTGGATCCAAAGGATTTATTTTGGTAAAGATTGATCCCGTTCATATGATATTCTGGCCAGATATTAGGAGGAGGAAAAAGTCCTTTATTGGGATACTTTTGAATTTTGTAAAGGAGCCCTACGGGTAATAATCCATAATTACCCATATTAACCATATCTTTTTTAAAAGGATAGTAGATATCACCACAGGTATCCCGAATAATATTTAATTCTATATCTGCCCTTTGATTGCTTTCTCCAGAAAGTCTGGAAAATGGCCAGGAATTTTTAAGGGTTATCCCTGACCAATCATAAATAGTAATATCTGGACGTTTATTTTCGATAAAATGTAGGTACAATGGGATAAATGTAGCATTGTCTACATAGGCAAAATAGGCTGATTTGGAAGACATTGTCCTGAAAATATTTATTCCCAGGTTGTAGGATACTGAAAAAGATAGTTGAGTGGTTAAATTGTTAATTAAGTGAGTAGAGGAAAGGTTAACTACTTTTTTATATAATTTTGGGCCTGCTATTATAATAAAAAATATAGTTAGACTTACGACAAAATAAATTTTATATCTATTAACCTTAGAGTTAATTAAGAGAACTGCTTGAATCAATCCTATTCCGCCTACTCCTATCCAGATAGAAAAGATAGCATATGAGGGGATAAAAAATATCTGAACACAGTAGATATCTCTCTGACTAATAGAAAAATTAAGGAGATAGACAAAACCAAGGGAAGTAAAGATAAAAATAAGAGTGGTTAGGAAAAAAAGATGACGATATTTGATAACTAAAAAAATGATCCCGACTAATCCTATTAAAAGAAGGATGGGGTGAAACTGATGTGTTAAGGTATAAATATAGATTCGGCACTGTTGATAAAAATTTAGAAAAGAACGGGGATCTTTATTTAATCTTCCATAATGTTTCCTCAAAAAATGGAAAATAAATCGAGAGAGATTATCTGTTAGTCCACAATTAATAGCCGGGTTGCAGCTTGCCCGAATAGGCAAATAAATATAGATTGAAAAACCTAAGATAAAAGAAAACATGGTTAGGCTGATTTTTAATAACGATGAACTAATAACGCTGAACGAAGAACGGACATCTGTAATTGTACAGATTACAAAGATAGGGGTTATAAGGATAAGGGTATGGTGATTTCCTCCTCCCAGGCCTAAAAGAAAAAAAAGGAGTAGTAGATAATGAGAAGTTTTTTTTTCAAAAAAAAGTATGGTTATCAATATACAGAGAATTGTAAAAAGAAGATTTAAGGTATAAACCTCAGCGGCACCTGCTTGTTCCCAGAAGACAGGAGAAAAAGCTAAAGCTAAAGAGCCGATAATAGCCGCGATTAAGATAAGAAGATGGGAAGATGAGAGGTTGAGAAGATGAGAAAAATAACCTATAGCAAAAGATTCCTGTGTAATAAATTTAAGTTGAGATTGAGAATTGAGGATTAAAGCAATCTTGATGATTATTAAGAATATAAGGGCAATAATGAGAGAAGTAATAATCCCTGAAAATAAATTAGTCCTGTAGGCAACATTGCCAAGAGGGATAAATGTGTTTAATTTTCCAAGGACATTCCAAAGAGGGTAGCCAGGTGGATGGGATATCCCAAGGGTAAAAGCTGAGGCTGAAAAACCACCACTGTCTCCTACATAGACATTAGGGTAGACAACAAAAAGATAGACTGAAAAGGTTGATAAAAAAATAAGAAAAAAAGAGATGAGGATCATGATCTTGTTATTATATGGATTTTAGTTATTGTTGCAAGGAGAAAAGTACTTTTATGCCTACAACATCAAAGATCATAATATCTGTCTCCGCTTTACATTCAGATAGTGCTCGATTACCCCAACAGCAAATCTTTTCGGTCTAAAACGCAGTAAATCCACATTTAGTTTTTTAAGTTTGAATAACAATCTCTCTTGGTCATTATTGCATAGTTGAGCAGCTAATCGTTCGTATATCTCAAAGGATTCACTAATATTTTTGTCTGTAAAGAGTAGCTCATTTTCATATCTATTAAAGGTACATATAGTTAAAATATGCATACGTTTAATAATATGGATATCATTGTACAGATTAGAGGCAAGTCCTGGATCATCTAAATTAGTAAACAAGAGGATTAGGCTTCTCCTTTTGATTTTTTGTCTAAGAAAGATAAATAGATTTTCGAAATCAGGGGTTACAAGATTTGGGGTTAGGTCATAGATCATGTTTCTTAAAGTACTAAAGTGGGTTCTACCCTTTCCAGCAGGACAAAAGTTTGAGACCTTATCAGCAAAGGTTATGAGGCCAAGGATATCACCTTCACGCTCACAACATAACTGCATCAAGAGAATGGCCTCAAGGACAAGGTCGAGATTTGATTTTTCGCCATAAGTAAAATTAGAAGAACGAGAGTGATCGATGGCAATGTAGATCGATTGAGTACGCTCAATCTGGAATATTTTGGTGACAGGTTTTCCTTTCCTAGCCGCAGCTTTCCAGGCAATATTACTATAATTATCATCTGGTAGGTACTCTCTCAGTTGTTCAAATTCTTTACCTTGGCCAACAACCCTTTGCGAATGTAAGCCAAATTTTGATTTTAAGAGCAGGCTGGCAGCCAATTGCTGATTGTCCTGAAAGATGTTTGGGTAGACCTTTATCTTACGTTTAATCTCTTGCTTACTTCTTAACAACCAAAATCCTAGGCGAGATCTTATCTCAACCCGGATATCCCTAAGTTGTTTATCTCCTCTAATATCTGACTTCAAAATTAGAGAGATATTATGGATTGTTAATTTCTCTTCCAATTTTTTTGTAGGTGTGGGATTCAAGAGAAGGGAAGGGGAGTTGGGTTCAATGCTTAGATCTACATCTGCATCAAATCCTATTTGTAACCAGAGTTTGTGTTTAGCATAACCTGTAATAGTTAAATTAATCTCTTTATCCTTACCCTGTACCATCGATATCTCTGAGGGGAGAGATAACTCTAGCCTATTTGAGATCTTGTGACTAATGAAAAAATCAAGTGCTGTCAGGCAGGTTATGGCTATTATCCAGGCTAGTATAACGAATAGTGTCTTTGGATATAAGCTTACTATTAAGGTAAAGGGTAGTAAGAATGATATCCAGAGGATTAATTTTTTTGAAGGAAGTAGTTTCATTTAAGATGTCCATTTGTGAATTGTGAATTTTTTTTCACCTCGGAACCTCACATTTTTTAATGATTTCACCAATTACTTCCTCAATCTTTAGACCCTCGATTTCATATTCTGGTTTTAAGATCAGACGATGAGCAAGCACTGATTTTGCCATATCCTTGATATCATCAGGGGTTACAAAATTACGGTTACGTAAGACAGCAAGGACTCTTGAGGTAGTTAATAGGGCTTGACTTGCCCTTGGACTCCCACCTAATAGGATGGGAGGAAATTCTCTGGTTTTACGGATTAGTCTTACTATATAGCTAACTAATTCATCTTTAACAGTAATTAGATTTAGTGAGGCCTTAATAAATGTCAAGACCTCTTCATTAAGTACTGGTTTTGATAATACCTTTTCAAGATTTTGCTCAGGAGAGCTATTTTTGGATAGGTTTGAGATTAGGGTTATCTCGTCTTCCTCTTTTGGGTAGGCTACATTTATTTTGACTAAAAATCGATCTTTCATAGCCTCAGGTAAGGAATATGTCCCTTCAAATTCAATTGGATTTTGGGTAGCAAAGACGATAAAATTTTTGGGTAGAATATACGTTTTACCATCAATACTTACCTGTTTTTCTTGCATAGCCTGCAGTAAGGCAGCCTGCGTTTTTGCAGGGGCGCGGTTTATCTCATCGGCTAAGACAAAAGAACTAAAGACGGGCCCTCTAACTAGTGAGAACTCAGAGGTCTTTAGATTAAAGATATTCGTCCCTGTTATATCAGAGGGCATAAGATCAGGGGTAAATTGTATCCTATTAAAACTAGTTGCAAATATCTTTGAGAGCGCCTTGACCATCAAGGTCTTGGCAATTCCTGGCACCCCTTCCAATAAGGCATGTCCCCCTGCAAATATTGTAACTAAGGCAAGCTGGATTGCCTCTTCTTGACCAATAATTACCTTAGCCAGGTTATCCTGGGCAATTTTCAGTCCTTCTGTAATTACCTTGAGCTTTTCTTCAAGCTTTTTTTCAGATTTTTCTTCCATGGAATTTTATCTCCTTTATGCTTTAAACTGGGATAAAGTAGTTTTTTTACTCTATTCCAGTTTAAAGCATTACTTTTGAAAGTTAAAATTTAATCTGGCAGATGCCATATTTTCTAAGCTCGCTTTCCTAAATTGCCAAAACCCGCTACGCTCAAACAATGGCAATTTTTAACGGAAAACTTCACTAAGAAAATTTACGAAAAGTCTCCCTATGGCGCTCAACAAAATGTTCTAATCTCATCTTCTATTATTTTGTAATTTTTTTTCTGAGAATCTATAGAGTTAAAAAGCTACTTTATGCCTGTTGTTTTGATAATTCCTGACATCTCATTATACTTATCTATAAGTTCTTCGTCTTTATTTACCTTATCATCTTTATCCAAGCCGATCTTACCCTTCAGGTTATCTATACCTACCTTGTTTTTCTCCTGCAGGAATCTATTTTGGAGTTTACCTTTTGCCCACTGTTTCCAGCAAATCTCTAATAACCCCTCTTTTGGAATAGTCTTGGATAATAGGTAAGCATATCCCTTTAAGGATGATTGACCTTGTTTTCCATCTTTTCTTATTAAAGGTGGAAGGGGAGGTAGAAAACCAGGTAAGATGTGCCAAAGGTAAAGGATAAAGATAATTATTAGGTAGAGCATAAACCAATAGAGGTGATATTTTTTAAGTAAAAAGCTTATACCTCTCTGGCAATACAATCCATGATGATACTCATCGATTATTACATTGTTTTTCTGGTTTAGTAACCATTTTAGAAATAGAAGAGGCGGTTTTTTTGAGAGAGATTCGTTAGAGATAAAAAAGGCCTCGGAAGAGATAACTATATCACCCTTACCATGCTTTAGTAAAAGAATAATGTCGTCATTTCCATTGCTATAAACAGTCAGGGCATTGGGCCAATCACAGGTAAGTGAAAGATGGTTATTTATGATGGTGAGATCTTCAAGGAAATTAAATAAACTCCCTTTTCCTGAAGATGTCGGTTGTTTATTGCATGTTGCCTGTTGTTTGTTATTGGGAATTGCAAATAAAGATGAGTCTTCATTCTCTTTTGTGTCTTTTTTAGACATGCTTGTTTCATAATTTATCTTGGTATCGAAGTGATCCATTAGGCTGTTAGTGCGAGAATCAGTCACAGTCAAGAAAACACGTCCCCCGTTTTGAATAAAATTTACGATATCCTTCTTAGAATCTTCACTGATATCAAAAGAAGGGGTAAGGATAAAGAGGATTGTATCTTGTGGGTTAATATCCTCTGAGAGCTTTTCATCTGTAAGGGTGTCAACAGTATAACCTATTTTTGTTAATGTCTGAAAGAGGATGCTCGTCCCTATAGGATCGTGGCGGAGGGATGAGTAGAGAGGATAGATATCTCCTTTAGTGAAACGTTTCTCCAATACCTTATAAGCACTAAAGCCAAGGAAGAGGAGAAGAAGAGTGATTATTGCGATAGATATTCGTTTGTTCATCTTATTAAAGTCCGCCAGAAGGACGCTACTTATCAAAAAATAAAAATCTTCCACTTGCAAAGGATATAAAGTAAAAAACAACTTTATATCCTTTGCAAGTGGAAGATTCCCTCTTGTAATTCTTCAAAATTTTGCAAGACATCTGGAGTTACTTGATATTTTCCATACCAGGCACGTTCAAATATAACAATACACCTTTGAAATTTTTGAACTACATCAATCTTATTCCGAGTAGTTCGTCTGATCTCGTCCAAGTAGTTATAATTTGTCTTATGCTGTTCAAAGACAAGGTAATTTTTACCATGCAGAAAAGATAGGATTGCTAAGAAGGCACTGCGTAAAGCCAAGGTGAATTCTTCCTTGGCAATAAGTTCTTTTTTTAGATCAAGCCACTCGTCTTCTTTTAATTCAGTAGCATCGACCTCTTCTTTTAAGAGGTCGGGTATCTTTTTTTTCCCAGGTTCAAGGACTATAATTTTATCCTTTTTGTGCTGCCTAAGTAAATAAAAAATCCCTATAAAAAAGCCTGAGATAACTATGATGATTAAGATAAGAGCTGAGATATTACCCCAATCAATAGATGATCCTTTTATCTCTTTTTTTTTATCCTTGAGAGGAGATAATTTTTTTAAAAAGTCGCTAATACGATCGACAACCTTTCTTATAGACTTAAATCCTGCATTTACCCAATTACTAAGGGTCTTAAATATATCTTTTAATATTGTTGAGATGATCCCATCTTCCTTTTTTTTCTCTTCCTTAATCTTTTTATCTTTATAACGCCATCGATAGAGATCATTACTGTTTAATATTTTTGAGATTGTTCTGGATAAGTCTTGGGTATTCTGGTTATCCCCTCCTGATTTATAATCTAATTTGCTATTTTTGATAAACTCTACTCTCTCTTTTGCCTTTTTTATATCTTCTTCGTTTAGTTCATTTCTTTTAATAAGTTCATTTAACCAGTTGTAATCCACCTTCTCTTGCTTATCCCCTAAGTCCTCTTTTATTTTTTTCAAACCAGCCTGATATTTTTTAATATCTTGTTTTTTATCCTTTGTTTTCTGTTCTTCTGTTTTCTGCTCTTCGTTCTCCATTTTTAGTTCTTGGTTCTTCGTTCCTGGTTCTTCGTTTATAGAAGGGAGTTGAGTGTTTGCGTGGTTAATTGGTTCAGTTAGGGGGATAACTGCTGTAGCCAAGGGTGTTGCATTATTATTTATGGTTGAGCTGAAGACCTTGGTTGAGGAAATTGAAAGAAGTAATACAACTAATAAAATAGATAAACCACCATATCCCATCCCTTTTTTTTGACTTCTTTGCTGAATAAGTTCAGCGCATTCAGCCATAATATCTTCTCCGCTTGAACGGGATTTTAAATGGAAATAGAGTTTTACATAACAGCCTTTGATAATAGGATCAACGGTAAGATAGGTAAGACAGGCAATAATCATTATAGAAGTAGTATTAAAAAGAGCAAAGGTTGATTGGGTAAGGATTGTTTCGTAGTTGAAGAATATCTTTAACAATTGAGGGATAAAGAAGAGGGCAAATCCAATATTCATGAATACTATGCAGGTAAGACCTGTAAGAAAGAGAAGGAGGAGGTGTTGATACTTGACTTCCTGAGTAGCAAAGCTATAGCTACCCTTTATGTTTTTAAAGATACTAGTATTAGGTTCTGTTGCGACAATAAAAAGGTACTGTGAGAATGACATTGTATACCCAAAGGGCAGGGTAAGGATGGAAGAAATTATTAAGAGGATAATGGTAATAGGATGCAGGAAGATCCCTTGAACACATATTTGATAAAATGTCTGTTGTTTGTTGTTAGAGGAAGATGATTTTTTATTCTCCAGTGTGTCTTTGCTAACTATATTTCTTTCATCTTTTAACCTTGAAAGTAGTTGTTTGCAATAAAGAGATTGACCGATAGTCTTGACCCAAAGGAGGAGAGTTAAGATTATGGCGAATTTTGATATCTCAAAAGGCATGACTAAGCTACTACACATTATGCCCCAAAAATTTATGAAAACGATTATAAATGGAATGGTGGATAGATAATATATCCATCCATAGGTAGGAAGGGTGGAGCGGATTAAGAAGATTGCTTGTTCTATAAACTCAACAACCCTTAATTCTTCTCTTAATCCGTGTAAGGTTTTACTCAAGGGTCTTTTCCTTGTTTGATAGCATACCTTAGTAGACATCTTTCCAAAATAATCTTTATTAAAGTAGGAGAGAAGCCAAAAATCTTTGCTTCGTTCGTTAGCGGAGCCTTTTTGAATTTTCTAAGCTTACTTCCCTAAATTACCAAAACTCGCTACGCTCAAACAATGGTAATTTTTAACGGGAA
>JAZDLJ010000193.1:0-5131 GCA_043802115.1 bacterium
TTTAATCCGTGTAAATCTGTGTTAATCCGTGTCTAAAAGGTTTTTGTTTTTTTGCTTTCTAAAGAATACGCCCTAAAAGTGTAAACTAGTAAATGAAGGATGCCAAGCAAGCTTAGAAAATTCGAAAAGACTACTCCAACGAACGAAGCAAAGATTTTTGTCTTCTCACCCGCAAGATTATTTTGGAAAGATGTCTAATATAGCTTACCCAGATATTACTATTTTAAAACATACCTCAAGAGTAAAATACGTAGACTAAGTTATTATTTTGTTCTATCCCTTGAATCGGCACTGGTGTAGTTAAATGGGATTCATTTTTCCTCGTGCTTATCGGGTTTGCAGAAATTTTGCTAGAGCGAGTTATTAGTAGGCCTTTTGTAAATTTTCTTAGCGAAGCTTCCCTGAAAATTGCCATTGTTTGAGCGTAGCGAGTTTTGGCAATTTTAGGGAAGCGAGCTTAGAAAATTCAAAAAGACTACTCTAACGAGCGAAGCAAAATTTCTGCAAACCCAATAAAAAAGCTTTTCAGAGAATCCCATTTAATTACACCAGTGCCATTTTGATAATAATATCCCAAGGCATTAAGGTAAACATGCTTATTTGGACAAAAATCATCATTTCTACTCCCCTCGCCTAGATGTTGATCGCTCAAAATAATAAATCTGGCTTTCTCTAAATTTATTGAGAGAGACAGGGCTTTTTGAAAGGCTAGATCAAATTTAAAATATTCTCTGGAAATCTTGTTAAATCGCACTTTAATTAGTGGTCAGTTTTTAGGTGGCTTGTAGTTATACTTTAAAAGGATACAACCTGAACTTTTCAAAGTCTGTAGATAAGCGGTTTTTGTACTTAGGAATAAAAATTTAATAAAGTAACCTAAATTAATAAATAAAAAAAAAGATCACCATCATCTTTATTGAACCGATCTTACAATCTTCCCTTACATAATTTCACGCAACGAAAAAACATCTTTTAATCATACTCTGTCAATTATACTTTTGACATCTCTTTTTGATAAAAACAGGTTCTTCTGCAATTTATGACCAAAAAAGAGGGTTCGCTTCATGCCACCTTTAGTTAATTTTTAAAAAAATAAAAAATGTCTATAAAGGGTGAGTGGACAATGGGAACGTATTAAGTCTCTGCCTCCATGTGGGCTGAAAGGAAAATGTGCGTAAAGGGATGGCTATTTGCGGCTTAGCTCTTCCTGACGTCCCAATAGAATAAAATTTGCGACTGATTGAAAAAATTCAGACCTCGTAAATTGATATCTAAAATTGATCTTAACTCTTTTATCTAAAAGAGTTAACGGCACTGCGGAAAAATTGGACAATGAATACCAAAGTGGTAATAATTAACAATATGAAAAACAATGGGTTGGTTTGAAACTAAAATTATTTTTTGCTCCAATTAGCTTAGCTATTTGAGACTAAATTTACATTACAAAAGAGGCTAAAAACAAGAGTAGTATACTTCACAACGGATAGAAAGTAAAAAAGCTACTTTATATCCGTTGGAAGTACATACTCTGTAGGTTCAGTCCCTTTTATAAAGACTTCTCTTATAATAGTCTTACTTTCTGGGATAGCAAGGGAACCTGTATCCTTATCAATATCTTGAAAAGTAATCCCTGCTGGCACCTCAAAATCTTCATTAGGCCTATCTATTAAGGCTTGTCCCATAAATTTAATCCAAATGGGTAAGGCAGCACTTGCTCCCGTCTCTCCTTTCCCCAATGATATTGTTTGATCAAAGCCTACCCATACCCCTGCAACTAATTCAGGAGAATAACCGACGAACCAGGCATCTGTATAATTACTAGTTGTACCCGTCTTACCTGCCAAGTATCTTCCCAAGGACTTAGCCCTTACACCCGTACCTCGATCAATAACATCCTTTAACATACTTGTAACGATATATGCAACCTCAGGGGTAACTGCCCTGCTTGCTACTGAAAAATTTTTTTCTAACACTGTTCCCTTTGTATCAGCAATATACCTTATATATGAAGGTTCCACTCTAATCCCCTTATTAGCAAAGGCTGAATATGCGGAAGTAACTTCTAATAGACTAACTTCAGAGGCACCAAGAGCTAACGAGAGGTAAGGATTTAAATAAGAATTAATGCCCATTCGATGGGCAAGATCGATAACTGTATTTATTCCCACCTTATCCAGGAGTTTAACTGTAACCACATTTCTCGAATGAACTAAGGCCTCACGAAGAAAAGTTGGGCCATGATAATCTCCTTCGTAATTTTCAGGACTCCACTCGACCTTCGTTTTAGGATCGATATAAGTCACGGGTTCATCGGTAATAACGTCTATTGTCCTAAGACCATTTTCAAGCGCAGATGCATAGACAAATGGTTTAAAGACAGAACCAGGCTGCCTCTTAGCCTGGACTGCCTTATTATATTTACTCAGATTATGATCAGCACCACCTACCATAGCCTTAATCTGGCCAGTACTCGATTCAATCGCTAACAAAGCTCCTTCTAAGGGAAATTCATATTTATGACGTTTATTTAATTCAAACAATCCCTCTGAAACACTCTGATTCGCAGCCAATTGTAGATCTTTATTTAAGGTTGTATAAATAGCTAATCCCTTTTTGTATATGGCATTGTAACCATAAAATGCTGATTCCTCAATATAACTACGGATAAGATCTACAAAGTAAGGAGCTGTATTTTTCTCTAGTGATGAGGAAGCTACTAATTGTAATGGGGCATTTAAGGCAGTATTGAATTGTTCTTCCGATATATATCCTATCTCTGCCATCCTTTTAAGAACTACAGCTAATCTTTTCCTGGCTAATTCAGGATTATTAAGTGGTGAGTAGGTATTAGGCCTCTGAGGTAGTCCTGCAAGCATGGCACATTCCACCAAGCCAAGATCCTTGGCATGCTTGCCAAAGTAGGTCATGGCCGCAGTCTCAACCCCATATGCCCCACTTCCCAGATACACCTGATTAAGATACAGTTCTAATATCTCATCTTTAGTGTATCTTTTTTCAATCTGAACGGCTAACAATGCCTCTTTTACCTTACGTTCAATACTTTTCTCTGAGGTTAAAAAAAGTACCTTGGCAAGTTGTTGGGTTATAGTACTAGCCCCTTGAGCAGCCCTACGCTCTTTAATATCTGCCCATATTGCCCTCAATACTCCCTTAAAATCAACCCCCCAGTGACTATAAAACCTATTATCCTCAACGGCTACTATAGCTTTTTTTAAATAATCAGGTATCTGGGCCAAATTGACCAATATCCTTTTCTCTTGATAAAGCTCTGCTATAACCTCGTTATTGTCTCCATAGATCATGGTAACTACACTTGGTTCATAATTCTCTAATGATTCTATCTGTGGTAGATGCTTTAAATATCCTGCCAATAACCCTGTTACCACCCCAATAGATATAACCAGAATAGTTATAACAATAAAAAAAATTGTTTTCAGACAGGTATTAAAAGATGGCATAATATGTTATACTTTCAAGAACTAAAATGTTTAGTTAGATTGTCTTTCATTATAACATATTATAAAATTTAATCTACATTATTTCAGCAATTCTAATTTTGATTTTTTAAGATAGCTGTGCCTCCAACATTTTGCTGAGCGAGTATTTAGTAGGCTTTTTTTAAATTTTCTTAGCGCAGCTTCCCGTAAAATTGCTAACATTATTTTATATGTCTGATATATATAGGTTGATCGTAACCCCTTCCACGTCAAAGCAACGTCTCGACATCTTTTTAGTCCAACAGGGCATTAATAACCTTTCTCGTTCTCAGATTAGAAAACTAATTCTGAGTGGACATGTCAGGGTAAATGAATGCAGTATCAGTAAGCCAAACTATCTAGTAAAGAAGACCGATACTATTGTTGTTGATGTCCCTCCTCCAGAACCACTTAAAGTCCAACCTGAAGATATCTCACTAGATATTATTTATGAAGATGAATATTTAATCGTTATAAATAAACCTCCTGGATTAGTTGTTCATCCCGCAGTTGGAAATTATAGCCATACCCTGGTAAACGCACTTCTTTTTCATTGTAAAAACCTTACTGGTATTGGAGGGGTCTTAAGACCTGGAATTGTTCATAGGTTAGATAAAGATACCTCAGGGGTAATTGTTACAGCCAAGACAGATCAAGCTCATCAAAGACTTTCTAACCAGTTTAAGAATAGAACAGTAGAGAAGGCTTACATGGCACTTGTATACGGGATTGTAAA
This sequence comes from bacterium, assembly GCA_043802115.1. Taxonomy (GTDB): domain Bacteria; phylum SZUA-182; class SZUA-182; order JAZDLJ01; family JAZDLJ01; genus JAZDLJ01. Next base: position 4,234 of record JAZDLJ010000193.1, read on the forward strand.
ACAAGATAGAGGCACTATAGAAACACCCTTTGGCAGGGATAAAATTGATCGTAAAAAGATGTCTATTAAACCCAAGGGTAAAATAAGAGAGGCTGTAACTTTGTTTGAGATAACTAAAAGGTTTATGGATACTACCTTACTGTCAATCTCTATTAAAACTGGTCGAACTCATCAGATCAGGGTGCACATGAAATATATTGGTCATCCAATTATTGGTGATGATCTTTATGGAGGAAGTGCCTGGAAAAATTCCGTTGACTATAATATATTAAAGGAATTAAATAGACAGGCCCTTCATGCATCTTCACTAAGCTTTAACCATCCTATCTCAGGAGAACGACTTACCTTCATTACTCCATTCCCTACTGATATACAGGAGGTTATTGATAAACTGAGTACGGACATAAAGTAACTTTTCTGATTAGACATCTTTCCAAAATAAATACTATACTAATCCAATTTAGGTTTTTATAACTAATTGTATTAATTAAGCATACTAGCGTAAAGTAAAAAGTAGCAAAGGCACTGAGGCACAGAGGAAAAACAAAAAAACCTTAAAAACTATGTGCCTATGTGCCTTAACCTACTGATCTTTAACTAACCTAACAGGTCTTACCTAGGCTAATAGTTACCAAAAAAACCTAAGTTGGAGTAGTATATATTCTCTGAGTATCTAGGGGTAAAAGAAGAAAAAAATTTTGCTGGAGTGAGTTGTTTAGTAGGCTTTTTGTAAATTTTCTTAGCGCAGCTTCCCGTAAAATTGCCTCTGTTTGAGCGAAGCGAGTTAGGCAATTTAGGGAAGCAAGCTTAGAAAATTCAAAAAAGACTACTCCAACGAACGAAGCAAAGATTTTTCTCTTCTCACCCACCCTGCAAGATTATTTTGGAAAGATGTCTA
>JAZDLJ010000194.1:0-11798 GCA_043802115.1 bacterium
TTAATTAGCGTTAGTTAGATATAATACTTAATGTTTATTAGGTTAATTATTTTAGTAGCGTTTTTAAAAAATCTGTGTAAATCCGTGTCTAAATAATAGAAAGTGTAAACTACTTTCGCCTCTTAATGAAGGATGCCTAAAATTGCGATGGGAAATATTATCGTTGGTGTAGGAGGAATTGGTGTCTCTAACAACCCAAGTGATCTCATAAAAACCTTTGCTTTAGGTTCCTGTGTTGCTATAGTTGTTATAGATGCCCTAACTAAGACTACAGGGATGGTTCATATAGCCTTACCTGATTCTGCGGTTGATCCAAAAAAAGGGAAGGAATTACCAGGATATTTTACAGATACCGGCATCCCTGCCCTTTTTAGGCTTATGAAGGGAAAGGGGGCATTAAAGGTTGAAAAAATGATGATTGTAAAATTAGCTGGTGGGGCTAAGATAATGGATCCAAATAGCATCTTCGATATTGGGAAACGTAATATTTTAGCTATAAAAAAATTTCTTTGGGCTAAAGGATTAGGTCCCGTCGCTGAAGATGTTGGAGGTAGCCACTCAAGGACTGTAACTGTTAAAGTAGATACTGGAGAAATGTTAATCTCCTCGTATGGATGGGAGGATTTGGTACTCTAATGATGAGTTAAGTTAACCTGTTCCACCCGTTCGAAGCATAATAACAAACCAAGGACATTTTTTTATGAAAAGAATAGTAATTGCAGATGATGCAGGGACAGCAAGAATGTTTATTAAGAAATGCCTTGAAATAGTTGGGTTTAGAGAGGCTAAATTTTTTGAAGCTGCCAATGGGAAAGAGGCATTTAAACTAATAAAGGCAGCGCCCACTGATCTTTTAGTAACGGATATAAATATGCCAATTATGGATGGAGAGCTCTTACTTAAGCAGGTAAAATCAACCCAGGAGTTAAAAAACATCCCTGTTATTGTTATTAGTAGTGCAAGTAATCCTGCTAAGGAGAAGGAACTTATTGCTCTTGGGGCATATGGTGTACTTATTAAGCCAGTTACCCCTGCTTCTCTATTTCCTTTAGTAAAGCCATTACTTTAGCAAGGAAAAAATTAATGAATAGAATGTCTAATGGATTAAATGAGATAATGTTTGAAGCAGTTAGCGAAGCTTTAGAGAATATGGCCTTTATGGAAGTAATCTTAAGTGATAATATAGGATTACAATGTGATAATACAAAAAAGACAAGATGGGCAAAGCTGCGCATTAAAGCTCCCGTCCAGGGTGAATTTTGTTTAGTAATATCTGAACCCTTAATTTTAGAGATAGTTGAAGCAATCTATTCTCTCCCTAGTGAAGAATTTACAGATAAATTTATAACTGATACATTAGGGGAGTTGTTAAATATAATTGCAGGTAGATTTTTTTATAAAACATTACCTAAAGATCGTACCTTTACCCTTGGACTACCAAGGGTTGGATATAATAATTATAATAAATTAGATCAAGAAATAATAAAATGGAATTTTACAGTTGGAGAAAAAAATTTATTATTAATTGCCTCTGGTAAAAGTCTTCTGGAATTTTTGTCTAATTTGATTACCTAATGGTTCTGACATCATTAAAACTTCATTCATAAAAATTTCCTTTTTCAAAAAGACATTTTTGTGAGTTGGATTAATTATCCATTATCTTCAAATTTAACAGGTAGTTAATCTCATAAGACTTAATAACAAACATCATGACTACCAATATCAATGAAATATATTAATTGATCTTCAAGAAGTCTAAATACTATCCTGTTTGAATAACTAATTGAGAAAGCATAATATTCTTTTAAGTTACCTTTGAGTTTATGAGTTTTTAGCCTTTTATCAAAAACATCTTCTTTGAAAATTTTTAGGATGTCTTTGAATTTTTCCTTTTCTGAAGTAGTTAGGTGCTTTTATATTTATTAAACTTTTTTTCAAAAGAAGCATCATATATTATATCTTTAGCTTTCATATCATATCAGATATTTTCTATAAAATTATCTATGGATACTTTTTTTACTTTGCCTGATCTCAAATTTTTTTCTGTTTCGTCAAGCCGTAAAAGAAATTTTTGCCGTTTAACATTTTTGAGAACCTCTTTTAAAATCCTATATTCTTCTTTTGGAATTGTTACAGTATCTTCTGTCATAATTTTTCCCATCTTCTGTCCTCCATAATAAATATAACCCTCTTTTAGCAAAAGTGTAGCTTAAAATAAAATAATAAGTCAATCGAAAAGAGATATACTACTCCAACTTAGGTTTTTCTTGGTACGTGTTTTGCATGCGTTTGTAGAAATCTTTGCTTCGTTCGTTGAGTAATCTTTTTGAATTTCCTAAGCTTGCTTCCCTAAATTGCCTAACTCGCTTCGCTCAAACATGGGCAATTTTTAACGGGAAGCTGTGCTAAGAAAATTTACAACAAAGACTACTAAATAACTCTCTCCAGCAAAATTTCTACTGACGCATGCAAAAATCATGCTAGGAAAAACCTAAGTTGGAGTAGTATAGTTTTAAAATTACTTATGGTTTTTTAGTATCCTCTTCAAAAAGCATGGTCAATTAATTGGGTATGATGCAGGTGAAATTTTTTATAATAAAAAGATCATAATCTTAAATTAGGCAAATAAAATCTCTGAAAGGTTTGAAGTGGATTTTTTTACCTCAATTATCCCTGTCTGCCCCCTATAAAGTGTTTTACTTTTGAGGGAAAACTACAATAATTTGTATTACTAAATTATTTCGCAACAACTCTAATCTATCTGGCAATTACCCCAAGAAAACAGCCATATCCCTTATCATCCTCACTACTATCTCCCTCTGAACTTGTTTCTAAAGGGTTAGATTTAGGAGGATTAGTAGTTATTGTCTGAGGTATCCCTGCCTGAACCCCGGTAAAATGCCTGATCTTAACCTCAATTGTTGAGAAGATTCCATCTGTTGGATCTTCATCATCGTGGTCAATTCTTTCTAATAACCAATCCTCAGCAGAAGGTAGGATATTTCCAGGGGTACTGGCTAATTCCCATGCTAATCCATTATAAAGGTAGACGTTTAGATCACTTGCCAGATACTCAGGGCAAGGAATAATGACTGTGACAAATCCTTCACTGGGAAAGATGGCGGCTGTGGGTTTAAGGTTGAGGGGATTTCCTACCCCAATAATTTTTTCTTCAGCCTGGGCACTCATTATAAATGAGTCTGTCATCCCTTCTATTTCTTTCTCCTCATCTATTGCTGGGATCTCATTATCCGGCCCAAAGTATGGGGTGATTGGTTCCTGGAGGTTGTAGATAAGTTCTCCTCCTTTTTGCGTCCCTGTTAATACCTGAACCCTCGTTCGTTTTGTCCCTTCCCTGGCCTCTTTCAATTCCAGTTTATTATCTGGCGAATTGGCGATGATGTTCTCATTCTCACTCTCTACCTTAAAGCTAAAGCTCCTGGTTGCCTTTTTCCCTTTTATGTTAGTGACCTCAATGCTGATTGTTATCTTAGTATCAAATGGGTATTGGTTTCGATGACCTTTGTATTCTTCACCAGCCAGGCTCACCTCAGTCTCTTTGGATTTATTATAGGCAAGGTAGAGTTTATAAGCTGGGTCAGGATTATTTACATCTGGATCGAGCTTGAGGTACTGGATGATCTCTCCTGCAATTAGATCACTATCCAGATTTCGGGGATAGCTGATATCCTGACTGAGATAGGTATAGCTAATATTAAGGTTAAGGTTATTAGCTTCAGTGAGATTAATCTCATTTTCATCTTCAATAAGGATATAACAGGGGGTATCAACGGGGATTCGCTCCCCTTTCTGGTTCTCCAGGCGTTCTGGGGAGACCTTTTTAATCAGGGGTGATTTTTCATCCCCGTTCTCTTCTTCTCCTTCCTGGCATTCCCCTTGATATTGGATATCTACCTTTGCCTGTTCTGCAAAACAGGCATTTTGATAGGTATTATTATCAACACCACAGACTGGGGCATAATTTGCTGGGCATTCTTTTGTATTGTCTTTTTTCTCTACTTTAATAGTAATGGTCTCAGAATCCTGTCCTCCTTTTCCATCAGAGACGGTAAAGGTGATAGTACTGGATGTCCCCTCCTGGGCAATGGTTGGTGTCCATGTAAATTTAGCACCAGAGAGTTGGGCACCAGAAAGTTTTGTGGATATGTAAGTGAGGGTATCTCCATCAGGGTCAGTGGCGGAAAGGGTGAAGGTGAGGGTTATACCTGAGGTAATGGATTTATCGCCTATGGGTGATAATTCAGGGGGGCTATTGGCTGGTGGAGTAAATGATTCTTTTACTGTTATTTTAACATTATCACTTGCAGATAATTCTCCATCATTGGCGGTTAAACTTAGTTCATAGGTACCTGTGGCTGAAAAGGTTGCGATTGTGTTAACTGCCGAAGGGTTGGCAAAGGTAACTGTCCCTGTGCCGCTTACTTTCTGCCAGGAATAAGTCAAAGGGTTTTCGAGAGGTAGCCCATCGTCTTTTACTGTAGCAGATAAGGTTACAGTTTCAGGGAGGGTAATGGTTATATCTTTACCGGCATTAACTACGGGGACTTTATTGGAAACATCATCTGTTTCAGGATAGTCTATAGCAAATTCATCTATAGCTGCCTTGGCGCCAAATAATCTACCAGTACTCCCAATATATAATTCCTCATTCTGCCAATCTCCAAAGACATCCCATCTCATATTATTAGTCGATTCTTGACGTAATAACGTCTTTATAGTATCCTTTATGGTAATACTCATTTCGCCATTCTCAGAATTCCAGGCAAATTCTAGAAAATACCATTCTCCCTTTTTCCATTCTAACTTATTAGTGTTAAGACCATGAGATTCTCCAAACAAGTCACAAACAAAAAAATGAATGTGCTTATATTTTATATAGGCATAGATCGAATCTCGCATATTATTACCGCCACATACAAACATATAACTATAAGTTCCTCTTAAGTTATCATCACCATAAATAAAATTCGGCTGCCACCAAAAGGATATTTTGCCCTTTTTCATTGGTAAATTAGAACTTTTTATGGAGACATAATCTTCATCATTAAAAAAATTAGTAGCTTTTGAACCTTCTCTTGTTGCATCTCCTGGAGTTACACTCCCATGGATAGTTAATTCATCAGATGAAACAGCCTGATTAACCTTACTTGATTCACCATCCCAATATAATACTTCTCCTTCAGTGAATAGACTCTCCTTCGGAGTAACAGAAAGCTTAACAGGTTCAGAATAGTTTCCATTGATATCATAACTGAAAACGGAATAATAGTACGTATTACCATTTATCAGGCTATAATGTTTATAATGCCTCACTGAAAATGGAGTAGCCCCCTTATCATCACACACAAAAATAGCCTCCGTATCATTTTTATTTTCAGGGAAACTATCATTTTTATAGAGTATCAAGGTGCCAGCATAGTCCGTATCTTTAGGATTTTGCCAGGTAAGATAGGTTTGTCCCTCGCCCATATCTATTTTAAAGTTTGAAACCGGCCCGGGAATATCCTTCTCTTGAGGATTATTAATGGTTATGTAAAAGGTATCCCCACCAATATTCCCCTTGTCTTTTATGGTTAGAGTGACTTTATAAATGCCTTCGTTTTCATAATTAGATATGGCTGAAATTCCAGTAGCATCTTCCTGGATGCCGTTTGAGGCATCAAAATCCCAACTGAAAGTGGCATCTTCGAGATTTTCAACATTTTGGATATCAGTAGCTAGAAATTCAACAGGTTCATTCAGATTTTTTCTTTTTTCTACTGAGATATTAGCTATAGGCCTTGTATCCAGCCCAATATATTCATTGCTAACCACTACATCATCCATGTATATAGGCATTTCTACCCGGTCATCACGTCTAAATGAGCCTAAATTGAGATTATCGATAAAATAAAGCCAATTCCATCCCTTAGCTGATTGTCCGGCACAACGCCATTTTAAGTTACCATCCTCAACTACTGTTTCACCTATAATTGGAGTATCCGGCCAGGCTGGCTCTGCTTCTCCGGATATCCCATTATCTTCAATAACCTCATAGTAATATCCCTGACCAAAACTTGTAGGATAAGTCCTACCATTAGTTCTACTCACACTACACAGATTATAATCATGATTTGCTATCCAGCCTCTTCGCCATAGTATCTCTGGCATTTCTACTTGAGATATACCGTCAAGGTAAAAAGCATACATCCCATCTGCTGTACCTGGCGTACTATTCATCTTTACATAAAACTCATAACAATGCCATTTATGATCTACAGGTAAATAGACAGGTGAAAATTTGATTTTATCTTCGTCATCTGTATCATAGGTGGGTCCTACCAGTACAGCAGTATATAACTCTGTCCAATCAACAGGCTCCGGACGATACAATAAACACGGATAGAATACAGGGAAAATTGTATTCGATGAAAAAGACTGACAAATCTTGTCTGGATCTACGTGATGGACAGAAGCGATCCTCATTAATTTTTGCAAACCAGGCTTAGAAATACCAGGTTGTTTCCACTGCCATTCTTCAGGATATTTTAGATAGTAACGTATATATAATTCCTTATATCCTTCTCCTTCTTTTCCCACAAATTTATTAAGTGAGCCTCCTGACCATCCGCCATCCCCTCCTGCCCCTTCAATCCAATAGCTAATACCTTTCCCCCCAGGACCTCTTGCGCCGTTTTCATCTAAAATAAAGGTGTCGTGACCACGATCATCACTGTAATGAGATGATGCTGCCCTATATGCTGTCCATCCTTGAGGAGGACAAAGACCAGTATCAGAACATACCTTTTCATATGTTCGATTTAAATTTATATCATAGCCTCCTGTTTCACTTTTAGAAATAGTCTGCTGAGATTGCCAGTCAGGAGAATTATCAAAGTTATCCTGAAAAATAATTTCTCCAAAGGCATCATAATGAGGTAAGCTTATCCCTGCTAACAATAAAACTAATGCTAATAATATTTTTGTCCCTGATTCACTTTTCATGCTCTTTCTCTCCTCGTTTAATTATTTAAGCAGTTCAAAGTGCTTAAATAATATAAACAGTTTAAAGTTAAAGGATCAAATCCCCTAAAAAAATAGCTAAGCTGCCATTATCTTCGACAACTCGGCCATCATGGTAGTTTTTTGGTCAGGGATCACTGTTTCGCTGTTATTGTTACTCCTGGCGATCCTGATAAAATCAACTACTGTAGATTTGTAGCTTTGCACTCCACAGTTTCCTATGGTTTGTCGTTTCAGACAACTTTATTAGATATATCTAAATTATTAAAAATGCAAAAACCATGCCAAGGGATTATTTTTTTTTAAAATCATTAAATACAATGTGTTATATCAAAAAATATTTTATGAAAGTAATTTATTTTGCGTTATTTTACACATGGCGAGTGAAATGACTCATTGTTTTTATGACTAAACATACTACCTTAATCTGAGTTTGACATAAGTGCATATATATATACCTTTTAACCAAACCTGAAGGCATAGATAACCCGCTTCCTATGCCCAATCATCCTTCAAAGTGAGACCAACTTACTAATGGAATACATTACCTTAACCCACCCTTTATAGATAATCTTTAAAAAAATATAACCTGAAAAACTAAAGATACTGTGATGTCATCTTTTTGGTCACAAATTGCAGATGAACCTTTCTGCCTTTTTAATTTTATGGTATTATTATTCTATCAAACTTCATGGTAGTTAAGATAAAGAATAAAAAAGGAGATAAAGATAACTTGTAATGGAGATAAAGTAAAAAAGCTACTTTATCTCCATTACAAGTATAATTTAAAATGCTAATCCAACAAAAACAACCACCGATTATATTAGTTGGCAACCCAAATGTGGGGAAAAGTGTTATCTTTGGCGCCCTAACTGGCAAGTATTCGATTGTTTCAAATTATCCTGGGACATCTGTTGAAATTAACCAGGGAAAGCTAATTGGAATAACTCAAGAGGTTGAAGTCATTGACACCCCTGGAGTTAATAGTCTCTTAGGTCAATCGGAAGACGAGCTGGTTACTAAAAGAATTCTAATAGGAACTAACCCAAAGACAATCGTTCAAGTTATAGATTCTAAAAATCTTAAACGTTCATTGGCGATAACACTACAATTGCTGGAATTTGAAGCCCCCTTGATTTTAGTCTTAAACATGATTGACGAGGCCAAACAACAAGGCGTAAAGATAAACACAGAAGAGTTATCAACTAGTTTGCCTGGGGTAGAGATTGTTGAAACGATTGCTACTGAAGGTATCGGAGTTAGTAAACTAAAAAAAATAATTTTTAGCGAACCCAAAAAGGTTAAGCATATTGTAACTTACAATAAACAAATTGAAGATAATTTAGTTAAGGTAAAAGATTTATTATCTGTGAGCCATCCTTTTTATAATCGCGCTCTTGGTTTAGGCATCCTAACAGAGGATAAAGAAATATTAACCTTGGTAGAAAAAACCATTAAACCTGAAGGACTTACTTTAATTAACCACGTAGTTACGACTACTCAAAATAAGGAAACTCATCCACTTAATCTTACTATTATTAATAGAAGAATGGCTGCGGCTAAATATTTATATAGTCGGGTTGTCTCTGTTTCTACCTTTAGAAGGAATTCAGCCAGTGAGATTATAGATAAATTGTCAAGATCACCTTTTTCAGGTATTATTATAAGCTTCTTATTACTTTATTTAATGTATCTAATTGTAGGTAAATTTGGGGCAGGGATACTTGTTGATCTTATTGAAAAAAAAATTTTTATTAATTTTATCAATCCTGTTGTAGAAAAAAATGTTTATAGATTAATTCCTTTCCCTATTTTGCAGAGGGCATTGGTCGGAGAATATGGTATAATAAGTATGGGGTTAACTCTTGCAATAGGGATACTTTTACCTATTGTAAGTATCTTTTTTTTATTCTTTGGATTTCTAGAAGATTCTGGGTATCTCCCTCGTTTAGCTATCTTGACAGATAATGCCTTTAAAAAAGTAGGACTTAATGGTAAGGCGATCCTTCCGATTATCCTTGGTTTTAGTTGCGGGACAATGGCAATCTTTACAACAAGGATACTAGATACTAAAAAAGAAAGATTTATAGCAATTTTACTTATTGCCCTAGGCATCCCTTGTTCTGCCCAATTAGGTATTATCCTTGGTATGTCAGCCAGTGTCTCATTGCCTGGTTTGTTTCTTATTTTTTTTACGGTTATTATTCAATTGTTATTAGTAGGGTATACAGCAAATAGATTAATTAAAGGAGAAAAACCTGATTTTATTGTTGAATTACCGCCCATTAGGCTTCCTAGTCTCTATAATATAACTATCAAAACCTATTCCCGAATCAAATGGTTTTTAAAAGAAGCTATCCCATTATTTATAGTTGGCGCTTTCATCCTATTTCTTGGCAAGGAAATTGGTTTTTCATCCAGTCTTGAAGGGGCAATAGGACCTATTCTCGCCAAATTATTAGATCTACCATTTACTACAGTAAATGCCTTTTTTATGGGATTTTTAAGAAAAGATGCAGGGGTTGTTGTCTTAAAAAATATGGCAGAAAAAGGAGAATTAACCAGTATCCAGGTTGTGGTTAGTTTAGTAGTTATTACCCTTTTTGTCCCTTGTATAGCTAATCTCTTTGCTATAGTAAAAGAACAAGGGGTCAAGAAGGCCTTTTTAATCATCATGTTTATTATCCCATACGCTTTTTTAGTTGGGGCAGTTTTAAATAAATTGTTAAGAGTGTTTCCGATAATTTAATGGGATTATAGATGATAAGAAAACCAATTGAAGAATTACTTGAAAATTTGTGGACTGCTGAAGAGTTCAACCATCCCCCTGTTAATGAATATGATCCAAAGTTATTAGAAGATTTAAGAGATAATGGTCTTGTAACCACTGATTCGTCCTCTAAACCCCATCTAACAGATGAAGGGCGAGAAAAGGCCAGGCCGATTATACGGCGACATCGACTTGCAGAACGTCTACTCCACGATGTTCTAGGTATACAGGTTGATCAAACCGAATCTGATGCCTGTGAATTTGAACATATTGTTGCCCCTGAGTTGATTACAAGTATCTGTATCCTCCTCGGGCATCCACGAAAATGTCCGCATGGATTCGAGATCCCTGAGGGTGATTGCTGCCGGGAGGCATTACATGTAGTTGAGAGTGTAGTTGTACCTTTGGATAAATTAAAGGCAGGAGAAACGGCAAAAGTAGCTTATATTAATACCCAAACCCATCCCAGACTCCATAAGTTAATGTCCTTTGGGATAGTACCGAATGTAATTGTTCATGTCCACCAAACCCTACCTACCTACGTAATTCAGTGTGAGAATACCCAAATCGCCTTAGATAAAGATATCGTTAAGGATATCTTTGTGATTAGGGAATTAGAAAAGAGTGTGCCACAGGTAACGACAAGGTGGAGGTTTAAAAAGAGGGGTGGGAAAAAAATATAATCTCTAAATGAAAACAACTCAATATTTCAGTTTCACAAGAAAGCGACCTGATCGAAAGATCATCAAAGATGAGTGGATAGTTTCAGTTGTGACTAATCCAACTTATGAAGAAAGACAATCTGACGGACGCATTCGCAGATGGGGACGAATTGAGGAAGCAGGAGGAAAATATTTAAGGGTCATTCTTTTAGAGGATGGAGAAACTATCCATAATGCTTTTTTTGATAGATCGTTTAGGAGGTAGGTTATGAAATTAAGATATTTTTCAGATACGGATACAGCATATCTTGAATTTAATACCAATGAAATATTTGAAACAAAAGATATTAATGAGGATGTATTAATTGATTTAGACGAGCAAGGGAACCTTGTAGGGATGACAATTGAACACGCAAAGACTAAAGCTAACCTGTCTGAATTTGCATATCAACAAGTAGTGGATGAAGAAAATTTAGTAAAGGCATCAACTTAAAAGGAGGATAGCTGGATGGAAAAACAAAAAATGTACCGAGATGGTTAAGTATTATTGCCTTAGTCTTATACGTGGGTATTTTTTTAGGATGCAAAAATAGTAACAGTGCCTCTCAAATCAAAATAGATAATTGGGGAAATATAATAAAAGATTTACCTAATTCAACAGTAGTAACACATTATTATTTTTCTATTACTATTCCAAAAGGATGGAGCATCCAATACGGTAATAATACTGATAACAAAAAAAGATTGAAGGCTAGTTTAACAACAACTCCAACAAATAATATATACCAAGATAAAACGTATATCGGATTACATCTAAGAAGGACTCCTCCAATAAAGACTTTAGAAGAAACTAAAGCTAACTTATTTAAAAATTTAAAGGGAGCAGAAAAATTTACTTTCGGGGATATTAGAATCGAATCTTAACACTATGGAGATCATATTAATAAAAGATATGAGGGCATATCGAATAGGCTATTTTGCTCCTTTTGATAAATTCCCCAATTATAGAAAACAGTTTAGTGAAATAGCAGAAAGCTTTAAATTCGAGAATTAGGATGGGAGGACAATAATTATGAAAAAAATATCAGCAACAGATACGCTGGATTTATCCATTTCAGAAAGGATTCAATTAGTAGAGGACAATTGGTATACCATAGCATTAAAAGCTGAATCAATAGAATTAACTAGACATCTTTCCAAAATAATCTTGCAGGGCGTAGGAAGACAAAAATCTTTGCTTCGTTCGTTGAAGTAGTCTTTTTGAATTTTCTAAGCTTGCTTCCCTAAATTGCCTAACTCGCTTCGCTCAAACAGAGGCAATTTTACGGGAATCTGTGCTAAGA
>JAZDLJ010000195.1:0-6520 GCA_043802115.1 bacterium
AAGCTTAGAAAATTCAAAAAGACTACTCCAACGAACGAAGCAAAGATTTTTGTCTTCTCACCCGCAAGATTATTTTGGAAAGATGTCTAATTAATACGATTAGTTAGAAAAACCTAAGTTGGGGAGAATTGCTGGTAATTAACTTTTGCTGTTGACTTTACTTCATCTCTTATGATAAATTTTTTGTAAAAATTTTGTTATAATTATAGCACATTTAATGTAACTTCTAAATAGTTAAAGGAGTACTAATGCAAACAAAAAAAGATATTGAACAGACACTGATTTTAATGAAACCTGATGCCCTCTGTTATTCGCTAACTGGATTTATCATTGAACGGATATCTGCCACATTGAATCCTCTGATTACTGCTTCAAAGGTTGTAGTGGTGAGTAGAGAACTAGCAGAGGCCCATTATAGCCATATAAAGGGGAAACCTTTCTTTGAAAATACTATTAAATATATGATGGGTGAGTTTCATTATCCAAATCAACCTGAAAAAAGACGGGTTATGGCTATTACTTACCAAGGACTAGATGTTGTTAGGAAAGTCAAGGAGTATGTCGGGCCAACTAAACCTAATGATTGTAAGAAATTAGCCAAAGAAGAAGGGGGAATTACCCTAAGGTCCCAAATTAGTTATGTAGATTATATAAATCAAGAGGAAATGATTGAGAATGCTGTCCATGCCTCAGGGACTGTAGAAGAGGCGGAGAGAGAAATTAAACTATGGTTTGAGCCAGGAGACTTTCCAAAACAAAATCGTTTGTTTCCGTATCTTGAATCAGAAGGGTATTTTTATCTTCTTGCTAATAATAAAGATGAGTCTTCTTATCAGATTTTGTCTTCATATGTAAAGGGAAGTCAGTGCGTTGTTGCCCCTGGAAGTCTTGTCTGGAAGAGTGATTATAATGACCTTATTGCCTATAGGGATAATAGGGGTAATAATGCTGTTCAACCACTAAGTCATATTGTGGCTAAGTATACTACAAACGGATAGGTTCCTATTTTTACTCATAATGTGTCCACATCCGAATAATTTTTATTGTCTTTATATCCTTGAGAATCTGATAAACAAGCCGATGTTGGATATTTATACGACGAGAACCTGAAAAATCACCAATTAATTTTTCGTAGGGTGGGGGATTTTGAAAAGGATTATCTTGTAGGATTCTTAATAATTTTTCTACTTGAGTGCGAAGACCTGCTTGTGTAATTTTTTTGCATCCTTTTGTGTCTGTTTGGTAAATACTATCTCCCATTTCACCAGTTTAATTCCTTATCACATTTTTCAAGAGGGGTTTCAAGTCCTTTACGAATCGATTCTCTCATACCTGGTATGGAAAGTAGATAAAGGGTCTCTTCTATTGCTCGCCAATCTTCTTCCGATATTAGTATTGCATTCGATCTTTTGCCTGTGATTTGGATAGGTTCATGAGAAGAGGAGGCTTCATCTAAGAGTTTATATAATTTTATTCTTGCCTTAGTTGCTGATAATGTCTTCATGATAGTTACCTCTTTAAAAGAATACGCTATTTCGTACGGATTGTCAATCTTAATTTAAAGGTTTTTAGCATCCTCTTCAAAAAGCATGGTCAATTAATTGGGTATGATGCAGGTGAAATTTTTTAAGTTTTTAGCCCTGAAAGGGCGTTATATATCAGCCCAGGGCAACGCCCTGGGCTGATATATAACGCCCTTTCAGGGCTAAAAACAAAACCCAATAACATTACGACAGTTTAATTACCATAAAATTTGAAGAAGATACGGTTTTTATGAGTGAGAGATAGTTATCCTCCCTCATTCAACCTCACAGAGATAATCTTAGACACCCCTGAATTTTCCATTGTAACCCCATAGAGGACATTGGCTGCTTCCATGGTCCGTTTATTGTGGGTTACAACAACAAACTGTGATCTATCGGCAAACTCCCTTAAAATAGCTGTAAATCTATTAATGTTAGCCTCATCAAGCGGGGCATCTACTTCATCAAAAAAGCAAAATGGGCTTGGTTTATAAAGAAAAACTGCAAATAACAAGGCTATAGCAGTCAGGGCCTTTTCTCCTCCTGAGAGGATGGAGAGGCTCTGTAATCTCTTTCCAGGTGGTTGAACCAGGATATCAAGACCTGCTTCTTGAAGATCATTTTTTTCTGTAATTACTCGTTCTTCGGTCGTAGTTTTTTGTCCTTCGTTATTATCTTCCTTTGTTCCTCTTTTTGCTGTCTCCTCTGTTAAGCGAAGCTCACCATATCCACCCTCAAATAAGCGGGTATAAACAGCCTTAAAGTGTTCATTTATAGCCGTAAAGGCCTCTAAAAATTTTTCTTTAGTGGTTGTATCAATCTTGGCAATGACTTTTTTTAGCGAATCTATCGATTCGATCAGATCATGTTGTTGCTTAGTAAGAAAATCGTATCGTTCTTTGATCTGGTTGTACTCATCAATTGCTATTAGATTAATCGCTCCCATATTGTCTATCTTTTGTTTTAGTTGTTCAATACCCGCCTCAAATCCTTTAGGATCGACTAAAGATAAATCTCTTACTTCTTTGCATTTTACCTCTAGTTGTTCAGGGGATTGGAGATCATAAAAATCCTTTGCCTTAACCTGGAGATGCCTAAGTTCATTGTTTAATTCAGCTCGTTTTAATTCTAAACCTTTCACCTTTTCCTTTAACTCATCTAATTCTTTCCTTTTTTGTTTAACTGACTGCTCCTTTTGTTCAACTGTTTGATATACCTCCTGGATATATTCTCTTTTCTGTGTACAAAGATCATCCACCTTTCTCTTGTCTTCATAAAGGACTTTTAAATTTTTTTCTAGTTCAACCTTCTTTTTTTTGGCCTCCTCTTGTTTGCTTGTTAAGGAATTTATATCCTTACCTTTCAATTCAATATCGGCCTCTGTATCTTTTAAATCTTTTTCTAGCTTATTAACAAAAGAGATATTGGCTCTCTTCCGCTCATGTAAAGATGAAAGTTTAACCCGTACATTCGTAATCTCCTCCTTTAGGGTACTTAAAATAATCTTACTATCCTTGTGCTCTAGAAGGATTTGATTGAGCTCCCTTTCAGAGACAAGGGTTTTTTCCTTTAATGAGATGGCTTTTTCCTCTACTTCTCCCCTTTGTTTCTCTAAGTCCGCCCTCTCTACGGTAAACTGTTCAAGTTCTAATCCAATTGTCTCCAGGTGTCTTTCAACACGTTCAACCTCTAAGTTAAGCTTATCTACCTCTCTTTTTACATTTAATCCCTCTACCTGTTTATGATGAATCTCCTTGTCTAACTCTGTAAGCTGATCTTCCATATCCTCAATGTTCATTGAAAATGTTTCCTGCTTATCTTTCAGCCTGTTAAGTCCATTTGTAAGATTATGAACAACAACTCCTAATTCTTTTATCTCTCTATTCCGAGAAAGTATTCCAAGCCCAGCCTTTTCAGCACTCCCTCCAGAAATAATTCCAGGCTGATGAAGAACTTCGCCATCAATAGTTACAACAGTAATTTTTTTTGATTTAAACCATTGATCTAGAGCTGTAGTAAGGTTATCAGCAATAGCTACCTCATTCAGGAGTTTAGTGACTACAGGATGAAATTTATCATTACACTTAACGACCTTTATGGCTGAAATCAGCTCTTCTGAGGGGAGAATATTAGATACCTTTAGATCAGAGTGATCTAACACTTGATCTTTATCAAAAAGTAATGGGATAAAGGTACAGCGGCCAATCTTTTTAATCTTTAGGTAATTAATCGCCTTTAAGGCATCTTCCCCTTTTTCTAGAATAATTGCTTGGAGATTGTGTTCTAAGACAGCCTCAATAGCCCTCTCATACTTAGGCTCTGTTGAGATCAGATCTGCAAGGATCCCGCACACACCTGTAACCTCTCTCTTATCCAAACCTTCTCTAACAATGGCCTTTACCCCTTCGCTATAACCCTCTAAATTATCCTGTAATTTTTTTAAAGAATGTAATCGTGAGGAATTGACAGTAAGCTCTTGTTTTTTTTCGTCAATTTCATCTTCCAGCTCAGATAGCTCTAATTTTCTCTCTTCCAATTCTGTCTTTAGATCATCTCTTCTTGATGTACTAGAGGATACTTCCTCTTCTAGTACATCAAGATCACCTTGGGTCGAGGTTACCCTTTCACTCAATTCAATTTTACTCTTATCTAACCTCTCCTCTTCAGCTTGTAGTTTTTGTTCTTGATGATTTATCTTTTGTAATTGATTATTAAGTACCCTAAGCTCATTATTAAATTGAGTTAGTTGACTATTAAGTTTAAATATCTCTCCCTTATATAGATCGACATCCTTTTGTTTTTCCTCAACCAGGAGACCAAGTTTTTTTTCCTGAGCCTCCTTTTCTCTTAAGATGCTAGACAAAGAAGAGATTTCTTTCTCTATGTTTTTAAGCTCTTCTTGTTGAGAGTCTGCTTGTTCAATAAGTTTCTTTTTTTTCCCATTAAGATTATCAAGTTCTCCTGAACTTTTTTTTTCATAATCTTTTAAATAAACAAGTTGTTCTGTAATAACTTTTATTTCAGTTTCATCATTATCAATATACTTTTTTGTCTTGTTAATATCTTCTTGGATCTGACTTAGCTTTTTTCTCTGTTCAATCAAGCTAAATTTCTCTTTTTCAATCTCTGCCTCTTTTTGGGAGAGAATGGTCTCTTGTTTTATCTCTTGGTCTTGCAACTGGACAACTTCTTGATTAAGGATGCCCTGGGTCTCATTCAAGCTTTTATAGCTTATTAAAAGTAGTTTGAGCTCTAACTCTTTTTTTTCAGCAAGATACTCTTTGTACCGTTCTGCTTTTTTAGCCTGACGTGAGAGGGAATCTGTCTGTTGTTTTACCTCTTTTATGATATCCTCAACCCTGACCAGGTTTTGTTCCGTAGCCTCAAGTTTTTCCAAGGTCTCTTTTTTTCTAGCCTTATATTTTGTAAGGCCAGCGGCCTCTTCGATAAGAATGCGTCTTTCTTTGGGTTTGGCTGACAAGATAAGATCTACCTTTCCTTGTTCAAATAAGGCATAAGACCTTGCCCCAAGACCTGTGTCCATAAATAATTCAGAGATGTCTTTAAGTCTGCAAGGAGAATTATTTAAAAGATACTCACTTTCTCCTGATCTATGAAGGCGTCTTGTAATAGTAACATCATTCATATGGACAGGAAGGTTTTCAGCATTAAGATTAGCTAGTTTAAGCGAAACCTCAGCCATGTTAAAAGGTTTTCTGGCAGCACTTCCGTTAAAGATAACATCTTCCATTTTATCACCACGAAGAGATTTTACACTTTGTTCACCCAAGACCCAGCGGATAGCATCTCCCAGATTGCTTTTGCCACAGCCATTTGGTCCAACTATGGCATTGACCCCTGGTTGGAAAGATAGTGATGTCTTATCTACGAAGCTTTTGAAGCCGCAGAGTTCGATTTTTTCGACAAAAAAATTGTTTTGGGGCAAGTTTTCAACCTCACTTTAATTTATTTTTTATCCATGTTGGGTTTCGGCGACAATCAATAACAGCATAAATTAGGACTGTATCATTTTCGATACGATAGTAAATAGCAAAAGGGAACCTTGTTGATAGTAACCGATGATATTTGCTAAAATGTATCGGATGGATGCCTGCGTATAATTTTAATGAATCAATATCAGAAAAAAGGGTATCTAAAAAGTATGCCCCAATTCCTTCAGCTTGTTTTTCATAAAACCAATAGCCGTCCATTAAGTCTTGATTTGCGGAATCAAGTATCCTGATTTTCATGAAACCTTATCTCGGATATATTTTTTAGCTTCATCCCAGTCCATAAACTCACCGTCACCATCTTTTGCCCGTCTGTCTCTTTCATTAAGAATATCTTTATGCCAGTATGGCGATGATAAATTATCTGCTTTTTTACATAAATCATCCCAAATAGTTTCCATCGTTTGAATTTTTTCTTCGATAGACATTTCTTCTAAAGGTAAAGTAATTCCCATTTTTTATTCTCCTTATTTTGAGATAATTTATTTATTAAATAGTATATTTATTCTCTTTTTTGTAAAACCTGGACTTCGTTTATTATGAATTACTGCTAGAACAGTTACTTCCTTTTCTTTAACTGTATATATTTATGGTAGCGCTAAACATGCAATGCTATTAGTTTAAAAATTAAGTCTTAAAGTATTAATTAACAATTAATTACTGAAAACAACATTGGCCTTCAGCATTACATATTTAGCACTACCATATTTATTTATTATCCTTTTATAAACATCCTGCCATGAAGAACCTAATTTAGGATTTTGATGATACGCCTTTAATCTCTGGTCAATTATCTCTTTCTCTTCTTCAGTAGACATCTTTCCAAAATAAATGCTGTATTCTCTAGGTGTCTAGGGGCAAAAGAAGACAAAAATTTTGCTGGAGTGAGTTATTTAGTAGGCTTTTTGTAAAATTTCTTAGCACAGATTCCCGTAAAATTGCCTCTGTTTGAGCGAAGCGAGTTAGGCAATTTAGGGAAGCAAGCTT
>JAZDLJ010000196.1:0-4488 GCA_043802115.1 bacterium
AGCTTACTTCCCTAAATTACCAAAACTCGCTACGCTCAAACAATGGTAATTTTTAACGGGAAGTTGCGCTAAAAAAATTTACAAAAAGTCTCCTAATAACTCTCTCCAGCAAAATTTTTGTCTTCTCTCCTAGTAAATATGGTATTTATTTTGGAAAGATGTCTAGTATTCTTTAGGCATCCTTCAACTATAGTACTCCAACTTAGATTTTTTCAAGTGATTGTGTTAGTTAGTGTCTGAACGAAAACCCCTTCAACCCTTGATACTAGAAGGTTTGAGGGCTAAAAAGTGCGGCGAAGAGATGTCTAATTAATCATATCTTTCAATTCTGTTAGGTCATCTATAATAAAATCTGGCCTTAACTTCTCCACATCTTCCCTCTTTCCCAGGCCATATGTTACCCAGCATGTCTTGACATCAGCATTCTTCCCTGTTACTACGTCCAAATCCATATCCCCAATAAAAAGAATTTTTTTTCTATCTACTTTTAATCTGGAAGCCAATTTTTCAATTGAACAAGGGGCTGGTTTTAAACAATCCTCATTATCACCACCAATGATCTCTTCAAAAAATATACCGATACCCAACCTATTAAGGGTTACTTGAGCAGACTCTTTATATCTATTAGTTAAAATAAACTTCTTTTTCAAACTAAAATAAGATAGTATTTCTTTAACATGAGGATAAAGCCTTGATTCATCAGTGGAGTGCTCAAGATAATAATCCCTGTATATCTCAAGACCCTTATTAATTAAATTAACGTCATTAATGCCTAAACTCCTTTTAATTAGATCTCTTGTGCCTTTTCCAATATATGAGGCTGTTTGCTTAAATGGTTTCTCTTGTAATCCCAATGCCCTTAAAGTAAAATTTACTGATTTAACAATATCAGTAGTTGAATCAACTAATGTGCCATCAACATCAAATATAAGGATATCAATCTCTATCATATTTTTTTGAAAGTTGTCTATTGATGTATTGTTACTTGATTTTTTCGCGATTATACGAAATAATATAAAAATTAGCAATTATCATTTTTGCCAAAGCCAGCAATTATCATTTTGACTTTTTAAAACATAAAAGATTAAGGGGGAATATTAGAATTCCTGTTGCCAAAGACTGTTTAACTTTACAACAAACATAAAGTAAAAAAGCTACTTTATGTTTGTTGTAAAAAAGGAGCATAAAATTCATGAAAAAATATTTATCAATAATCAATTATCTTATAATCTTAAACCTACTTCTATTAACTATTTTCTCTTGTTCTTTTTTGATTAAAAAAAAGAGCCTTAGCAATACCTTTTATAATGAAAAGGATGGTTCTGAAATGATTCTTATCCCAGAGGGTGATTACTTAATGGGAGATAATAGTATAGATAATACAAAGCCTGTACATAAGCTCTATCTAAAGAATTATTATATCGATAAGTATGAGATCACTGTAAAACAGTACAAATTTTTTTTAAAACACACTGATGTGAAAGACCGAATTCCGCTAATGCCTTTTGGGAAGATGCCATCTGATTATCTAGCAAACGATATATATAATAATTACCCTATTGTAAATATAAGCTGGTACTCTGCTGAAGCATACGCCAGATGGGCTGGGAAAAGGCTACCAACTGAGGCCGAATGGGAAAAGGCAGCAAGAGGCGCTCATGGTTATACCTGGCCATGGGGAGATGAATTCATAAATGAAAAGGCAAATCTTGTTGGGATAGTGGATGGTTACGAATATCTTGCTCCTGTTGGAAGTTTTACTAAAGGGGCCAGCCCTTACGGGGTTATGGATATGTGCGGTAATGCCTGGGAATGGGTTGATGACTTCTATAGTAGCACCTATTCACTCAATGATTATTATAAAAAGAGGACTAATAACGATCTAAAACACCATGATTCTTTATCAAATAACGTGGTTATAAACAATCAAAAATATAAGGTACTACGTGGCGGTGGTTGGTATAGCAATAAAAAGACCTCAAGAAGTTATTATCGCATTTATGCTAGTCCAAAAATAATTGATAATGGTTATGGATTCAGATGCGTTAAGGATATTTGATAGTTCATGTCGCACAAAGGCTTTCGCATAGGTATAGATATAAGGAAAATAGATGATTACGGGATCGGCACATATATCCAAAATCTTTTAAATGGCCTACCGTATGACAATAATATTACCTACCTTTTTTTAGGTAACGATCGAATGCCAATTGATAAATATATTAAAAAAAATACTAACTATCGACAAGTTAATTCTAAGAGTTATTCATTCAAAGAATTAATTACAATACCTTACATTGCCTATAGTAATAACCTTGATTTACTCCATGTCCCTCATTATGTAGTATCGCCATTCACGCCCCATCGAATAAAGGTTATTGTTACAATTCATGATATAATTCATTTATTATTTCCTAAATACTTCCCTTTCCCCTTGGCCTATTATTATGCCAAGGTTATGTTATCCCTGGTATCTAAAAGAGCTAATAAAATCATTACAGTTTCCGAGTATTCAAAACAAGATATGGTTAAGCATCTTAGAATCTCCCCAAATAAAATAGAGGTTATTTACAATGGTCTTGATCCCGTCTTTTGTTCAGAAGAAAAAAAAATAAAAGATAAGCGAGCCTGCCATCCTTTAATTGCCAGGGATTACTTACTCTATGTTGGAAATTTTAAACCCCATAAAAATCTTACTAATCTAATAAAATCCTTTAATATCCTTTATAATACATATAGTAAAAATTATGATTTGATTCTAGCAGGAGGAAATTTGGATGAACAGCCGGATTTAAAAAATTTAGTAAGGCAATATTCATTGTCTCATGTAGTTAAATCTCTCGGCTACATTTCACTTAAAGAGCTCCCTCCACTTTATAGTAATGCTACCCTTTTTATATATATTTCCCTCTATGAAGGTTTCGGTTTTCCTCCTCTTGAGGCTATGGCCTGTGGGATACCAGTCATAGTTTCAAATAGATCATCGTTACCTGAAATTATTGGGGATGCAGCGGTCTTTGTTGATCCATATAATATAGAAAATATTTATGAAGGTATGATTTCTGTATTATCCAGTACTTATTTCAAAAACGAATTAGTTGCGAAAGGAAAAAAACGCGCTGAAAAATTCTCCTGGAAAGAGATGTCAAAAAAGGTGGTCAATGTCTATGAATCAACGCTTTTTGGTCATGGTAACCGACTATGAATGTAGCCCTTGTCCATGATTGGCTAACAGGAATGAGGGGTGGGGAAAAGGTCTTAGAAGTCCTCTGTGAAATATTTCCAGAAGCCACAATATACACCCTTCTCTGCAATAAAAGTAATCTTTCTGACTCCCTCAGAAAGATGAAAATAAAGACCTCATTTATCCAGAATCTACCCTTTGCTAATTCAAGGTACAGGAACTACCTTCCACTTTTTCCAATGGCCATAGAAAGTTTTATCTTAAAAGATTATGACCTGGTAATAAGCACAAGCCATTGTGTAGCTAAAGGAATTATCCCTGGACCAGCAACTTGTCATATCTGTTATTGTCTCACGCCGATGCGCTATATATGGGATATGTATCTTGATTATTTCGATAACAAAAAATTCTTTAAAAAACTTATTACCCCTTTAATAACCTACCTAAGGATTTGGGATATTACCTCATCTACCAGAGTAGATTATTATATAGCTATTTCCCAACATGTTTCCAAAAGAATAAAAAAATATTATCGGCGTGATTCCATAGTAATCTATCCGCCTGTTGACACTAAGTTATTTCTGAATTCATCTTCCTCTTCGATTCCTGACAACAAACATCGGACAACAGACAGCAAGAAACAGATATTTGCAAATAATGATTACTATCTCGTAATCTCCGCCCTTGTCCCCTATAAAAGAATAGATCTTGCAGTAAATGCCTTTAATAAACTAAAAAAAAGGCTATTAGTTGCTGGTGATGGCCCAGAATTAAAAAAAATAAAAAGGATAGCTGAAAAAAACATTGAATTCCTTGGTAATCCAGATACCTCGGTTATAAAAGGACTTTACCATAATTGCAAGGCCTTAATCTTTCCTGGAGAGGAAGACTTTGGCATAGTTCCCCTTGAAGCTCAAGCGGCAGGTAAGCCAGTAATTGCTTATGGACGAGGTGGGGCAACAGAGACGATCCTGGATGGACAAACTGGGGTGTTTTTTAAACAACAGATTGTAGATGCCCTCATAGAAGCAGTAGAAAAATTTGAAAAATTAACCTTTGATCCTGAAAAGATTAAAGATTGGGCACAAAAATTTGACAGGAAGATATTTAAGGAGAGGCTGGATAATTTTATTAGAGATAAAATCGTATTTTCTTCAAACTTCAAGGGAAAAGATAAAAACTAATATTTTTTTGACACGGATTAACACGGATTTACACAGATTAAATTTTTGATTAACTACGAGATCGTTTAATTTTTAATGTTTTTAAATCCGTGTTAATCCGTGTCTAAAAAGTCTTTTTCT
>JAZDLJ010000230.1:0-4814 GCA_043802115.1 bacterium
CCTTACTTTTTTTATTTCGCCCTTTCAGGGCTTGACAATTGAGATGATATCACACCCAGGGCGTTGCCCTGGGCTGATACATAACGCCCTTTCAGGGCTAAAGCAAAACCTGATTATATCGGATTTAGGAAAACTGCTCCCCTAAATTCGATATAATCAGAAAGTTTTTTTGTAAATATTCAGTAGACATCTTTCCAAAATAAACACCGTATTCTCCAGGTACCTAGGGGCAAAAAAAGACATCCTTCATTTAAGCTCAAAAGTAGTTTACACTTCTTTTATAATCTCACACAGAGACACAAAGCCACAGAGTAAGAATAAAAGAAAAAAAATCAAACAGTAAGCATTATTCTCTGCGGTCTCTGCGGCATTGTGATAAGTCCGTTATGTTAAGGCGCTGAGGCACAAAGTTTTTTAAGGTTTTTTTGTTTTTTCTTTTGTGCCTTTGCTACTTTGTGCCTTAACAGTTAGTTACAAAACCAACCTGCATTATTTTAGAAAAACCTAACTTGGAGTAGTAAAACCTGGATTACCTCAGAAAAACCTAACCTGGAGTAGTATAAATTGTGAAATACCCCTTCTTACCCAGGAAGAGTATCTTAATTACTTCAGTAACTTGCTTAATCCTTTTAGTTACTCTTCTTACCATTCCCCCCACCGTCTTTACCTGTGATAGTGGTGAATTAATCAGTAGCGCCTTTCTTTTAGGTATCGCTCATCCCCCAGGTTATCCCTTGTGGGTACTTTTAGGTAAGGCTATAACCATTATCCCTTTTGGGACAGTTGCCTTCCGTTTGAATCTACTCTCTACAATATTCTTCAGTAGCGCTATCTTATTCACCTGCTTTATTGTTGAAGCTATATTCAAAGATAAATCTTTAGTCCCTCACCATGATAAAATCCTGGGATTAGACTATAAGCTGGCCATAGGCCTTATCTTTTGTCCCCTTTTAATCCTGGGCTCAAATGCCTTATGGTCACAGACAAATATAGCAGAGGTATATAGCTTAAACCTGTTTTTTATTAGTCTGATACTATTCCTGGCCCTTAAATGGCAAACAAACCAGTTAGACATCAGACCTTTAGTTCTTCTTTTTTTTATCCTCTCTTTAGGGGCGGCAAACCATCATACAATTATCTTAATAGTACCAATTATTATCCTGTTCCTGGTCATTTCCTGTAAAAAGAGATTGTTAGAACCACGTTTATTAGGTGTAATTGGTTTTATGATCCTTTTAGGTCTTTCCGTTTATTTATACCTTCCATTACGATCCAGCAAGAGACCAATGATTAATTGGGGAACTCCTGAGACAATAACAAAGATAATCAACCATATCTCAAGAAAGAGTTATGGCACTTTAAATAAAAACAGGCGTTCCTGGGGACTATTTCTGAGACAGATCCAGTTTTACATAAAGGTGTGTTTAAGGCAGTTTCCTTTCTATATCATCTGGTTATGTCTGCCTGGTATCTGGTTTATTTATAAAAAGAACAAGCCCTTTTTTCTTCTCCTGACAGGGATATTTCTATTTACAAGCTTGGGGTTTATCTATCTGATTAATTTTAAATTATCCCCTTTGGATATGAATGTCAATGAGGTCTTTTATCTCCCTTCTTATCTGATAATTGTTTTTTTTGTTCTCTTTGGTATTTTTCAGGTGTTAACTCTATTTTCTTATTTAAATCATAGCCGAGTAGTTAGGATACTATTTATCGGAATCCTGGTTATAATCCTGGGTTATAAATTTTTTATTAATTTTTTAAATAATAATCAAGGTAATAATCGTATTGTTTATAATTACTGTCTTAATCTCTTAAGGTCATTAGAGAAAAATGCCTTGTTTTTTAGTACAGGTGATAATGTTACCTTCCCATTAGCTTATTTACAATTGGTAGAAAGAGAACGGCCTGATATTGTTATTCATGATCGATCAGGAGATCTATTTGTGGATGGGACTCTCAGTTTTAGTTCGTCATTTGTTGCCCATCGTTCCTCATTAAAAAGGAGGAGGGAAAAGGAGCTTGACTTTGAATATGAGTGTATAAAATCAACTCAACGTCCAGTTTATTACAACCAGTTTGAAGATATGGATAGCTTCCCCTGGCTGTTGGAATCCAGGGGACTTGTCTTTAAGGTTATAATTAATAAAGATTCGAAAAAGGAAGAAGATGATCCTTTGAGACTTTATTATCCCCTTGAATACGAATTTATTTCAAGGCAATCAGATTATTGGATCCGCTATTTTGTAATCAGTTATTATTGTCTGATCGGCCAATATAGATTAAATAGTTTGAAATTAGGTAATGTAAAAAATCCAAATCTCAGCGATAAAGAGTTTGATATAGCGAGATATTATGGCTTTGATAATGAGAGGGTATTGAATAATATTGGGGTAGAATATGCAAAACTAGAATTATTTGAAAAGGCTGAAGAGTTTTTTAAACAGGCAATCCATTATTCTCCTTATTCTGTTGGGGGATACTTAAATCTTGCTAATCTTTATAAGCTTCAGGATAAAAAGGCAGAAGTTTTAGAGACGTATGAAAAAGGATTAAGACTGAATCCTGATGAACTTATATTTTATAAACAACTTGCGCAACTGTATTTTGAACTAAAGGATTTTCAAAAGGCGTTGTTTAATCTTAATAAGTATTTACTAGGTAATCCTCAGGATCAAGAGGCGCTTGATCTAAAAAAAGATATTATTATAGGAATTGCTAAACGATAAAAAATCAAAGATTCAAACTTCTATCCTTAATCTTAGGGAATAAAAGCTTAAAACATGATCCCTTTCCAACCTCGCTTGTAATCTCCAACGTTCCACCATGTTTTTCAACTACTTGTTTAACAATTGTCAGACCCGTACCCATCCCATCTTCTCCTCGATAAAAACCAGGTTCATTCGTAAAGAGGTACTTTATATTTTCTTCTGGAATCCCCATCCCCTTGTCTATAACTGAAACAGCGATATGGGTATCCTGGTGCGGTTCAATCAGTACCTTGATCAAATTTTCATTAAAGGTAAATTTGATAGCATTGGAAATCAGATTGTCTATTGCTCGAACAAGAAAACTTGTATTTCCAAATATTATATCATCATCATCATTAATAATTTTATTCTCCAGTTCTAATTTAATATTCTTTGTCTTAGCTACATGACTCAGGGTATTGATACTTGATTGGGCTATCTTGCCAAGAGAGATCGGTGTAACCGTAAAATCCTTCTCATTTGTTTGGGAATGATTAATATCAATAAGATCATTTATTAAGGTAAGGAGTACCTCTGCTGAGGTTTTAATATGCTGTAAGCTTTTTTTATCGTTGTCGTTGATGTAATCTTCATCCAGGAGGAGTCCAGAAAAATTTAAGATATTATTTGCAGGGGATTTTAAGTCATGTGAACAGATGGTTAAGAAATCATCTCTTAATTTTGAGAGCTCATCTAATTTTTCAGCCTTTTCCTGAAGGTTTTTATTAAGCAATCTAACTTCAAGATGGACATTAAGGCTGGATATAAGCTCCTCTTTAATAAAGGGTTTTATTATATAATGTGTTGCCCCGATCTTGAACAGATCAAGTAATGAATCTTTTTCTTCTGTGGCGGTCAGAAAGATTATAGCCAAATCCTTCAGGCCAAGTTCATTTCTTACCTTTTTACATAACTCATCCCCATTCATTTGCGGCATTGTTAAATCCGTAATTAACATATCAATTTTTTTCATCTCAGATTTAACTATCTCAAATCCTTGTTTACCATTATTAGCTTCAAGGACATTAATCCCTTGTTCGATTAAACAAGACATAATAATTTCTCTTATGGGCAAACTATCTTCTACAACAAGGGCAGTTAGTCCCTTTAGCTTATTTTGTGGTTGAAGTATCTTATTAGCAACAGCAACAAGATCTCCGTCATTAAAAGGTTTGGTCAAAAAATCAGAGGCTCCTACTTCAAATCCTTTTTGTCGATCTTCCATGGTATCAAGAGCAGTAACCATGACAATTGGAATCCGATTGTATCTTCCTTTTCGAAAGATGTGGGTATATTTGTCACTTCTTAAGGCTTGACAGGTCTCGTAGCCGTTTAATTTTGGCATATCAACGTCCAGGGTTATTAAATCTATAGGAGTGGTAAGAACTACCTCCAGAGCTTGCACACCATTTTCAGCCTCAACAACCTCGTATCCACCATGGGTTAGTTCATTTTTAATTAAACGTCTCATTGTCCGGCTATCATCAACTACTAGGATTTTTTTCATGGTTCTTTCTCCTTTTTAATTGGCTTAGGGATAAAGATTTAATAAATTAACCTAAAATAAAAAGATAAGAAAATAAAAAATTTAGACAGGATAACAGGAAAAAGATTAACTATTAAATTAATACATCTTGTTAAATTATTTGTTTTTTATCCTGAAAATCCTGTCTAAAAATATTTTTAAATGCTTTTTATATCGGACCTAAGTTTGAAGATATAATTTGGGTTAATTTATTTTGTTCCTATCCCTTAATTTGAGTGTCAAGCGAGAGTTAAGTCAATATGGACAAATATATTCTTTAGTTTTATTGTAACATTAAAACGGGTTGTTTGCTAGTAATTCTCTCGAGTAGGTGAGATTAACAGTGGGAAAATTATAAAACAATTGAAAAAGTTACCATTTTAGGTTATATTGTAATAATTTTCCTGAAAATCTATAATTATATGAGCACATAACGGCATCCTTCATTTACTAGTTTACACTTTTAGGGCGTATTTTTTAGAAAGCAAAAAAAACAAAAAACTTTTTAGACACGGATTAACACAGATTTACACGGATTA
>JAZDLJ010000244.1:0-2806 GCA_043802115.1 bacterium
TAACATTTATTTTTAGTAATCAGCTTGGAACAGATTGGGTGGTAAGTGATCGACATAATAACTTAATCCCTTGAGGACCAATAACCCCGCAAACACCCTATAGAACGAGGCTGACCCTGCAGCTGAAAATAAAAATTGAAAAGATAAAAATTTCTGCTAGTTCAGGGATTACGTTTTTCAGAAATTTCAGCTTGTCTTAATAAAAATAACAAGCTATAATATCTTCAGTCTAGATAGCCAGAAGACACAAATGATAATAACTCGCTAGTGTCTGAACGAAAACCCCTTCAACCTTGATAGTACGGGGTTTGAGGGATAAAAAAGTATGGCGAAGATTTAACATTTTTATTTTTGGGAATTTTGATGAGACACCCTTCATAAAGCAGAAAAAGTAGTTTATAAAACTGTCCTCCCTTGTTTTTATTAATCAAATAAGGAACTGAATTTTTGTTTTCCTTGAGATGAAAATTTAATGGAAGATAAGATACATAACCCCCATGATAGCTTTTTTAAGGAGGTTTTAAGTAAGAAAGAAAGTGCAATAGATTTCTTTAACAATTATTTACCTCCAGAACTATCCAATTTAATAGATATAAAGACCTTACAGATAAAGAAAGATAGCTTTATAGATAAGGAATTAAAACAATTTTATTCAGACATCCTTTATCAAGTAAAGGTTAAGGGAAAAAGCGCTTATCTCTATCTTCTCTTTGAACATCAAAGTTCAGTAGATCGGTTTATAACCCTTCGCTTACTTGAATACCGAGCCAAGATATGGAGACTCGAAATAAAGCAACAATCTGAATTAAAGTTGTTATCACCGATTATCCCTTTAGTCCTTTACCATGGGACGAGGAAATGGAATGTTGGGGGAAGATTCTCAGATATAATCTCTCTAGGAGACAGAAAAGAACTAAGGCTTTACTTACCAGATTTTTCATATATCCTTTATGATCTTTCTGTCTACAAGGATGAAGAGATTAAGGGCAACATAATTAACAGGATTTGTCTTCATCTATTTAAGCACATCTTTGATAATGATTTTTTATTACATTTAGAGAGGATATTCCCCTTATTAAAGAATTTACTTGAAGGAGATAAGACAGCCTTAGAATATCTAGAAACAGTCTTGCGTTATATAATGAGCACTAGAGAAGATGCAAGCCGGGAAGTATTAAAAAAGATAATGGAAAAGACTATTTCCAGGGAGACAGGAGGTGTGGTTATGACAGTAGCAGAACAATTAATTGAGGAAGGAAGAGAGGAAGGAAGAGAGGAAGGGATAGAGAAAGGAAGAGAGGAAGGGGAATTAATTGGTAGTATCAGGGCTATTCAGTTAATGAAAGGGTTATTTATATCTGGTAAGAAAGAGTTAGAGAATTTGTCGATTGAGGAACTGGGGAAAAAGCTTGAGGAGCTTACTGGGAATCAAGGGATTGAGAGACTGAGAAATTAAGCAGGATGTCCTTGATCTCTATTGGTTCATAGAAAAGAACGCTTATTTTATTCGTTTCTTTATTTTTTATCTGAACATCAAAGTTCAGTAGATCGATTTATTTTATAAACAGCTACACTGGTGCAAATATTCTCATTTTTTCCAGGGATTACAATTACTAGGTAAAGGTTTACCTGTGGTCGAGGTTTGAACGACCAATATCCTCCTCTTTTATTCGTTGAAACAATAGGTTTTTTGGCATATACTCTATATATGTTCTGCGGAATAGTGTTCATGACTAGTTTTTAGGTATGACTATTTTTTTGAACCAGGCGCACCTCCCTGAAAAAAGATAGGATGTTTTAATGCAGTACTCCCTTTTGGCAGAGATCTATACTCCAAATCTAACTTATTTAGACTCGCTCTTATAGACTTTTCTGTTACAGCTAATCCCTCCTCTCTAAATAATTTACATTTAATCTCTATAAGAGAATGATATTTAGTTTCATATCCAGTTTTCGTGAACTTAATGAACTTAATCAAGGTATTTCTGATGGTTCCAGGCTTTAGAGAATAACTAGGCTCCTTAGGTTTAGGTGGGGAATTCGCCTTTATTATTTTTTTTATAGTCGTAATAAGGAAATTTTGATCAAAAGTGTTTCCTTTTTGAGTATCCCCATATATTTTCGCTACTTCTTTTGGTTGCAGGTTTGGATTTTCATGCATAATTTTTTTTAAATCGTTTTTATAATATGGGAGGGTAGGGTCATAAGTAAAAGGTTTGGGAGAATCTGTTTTAGTTTTTTCTTTTACATTATGATCTTCCCTACTTCCTTCTCTTGTTTGGAAACATCTTGTTAAATTTAATATTTCAATAGAAGAATTAATCAACCATCCTTTATCAGATGTACTTGAGCAGAAAGGATTGGGATAGAAAAAGGGATAAAAAAAGGGGAATTAATTGGAGGTATAAGAGTTGCCCAATTAATGAAGGGGCTTAAGATGTCGAGTAAAAAGGAGCTTGAAAAAATGACAGTCAAGGAGCTGAAGATTAAGATGAAAGAGGTGACCGGGGGGAGGGAATATGCCTAAAAAACAAACACCTTCTACTGACAATAAAAGAAACCAAATTAGTGATATCCTTTGGAAGGGTATTATTGAAGACCTTTTTCAGGATTTTGTAATATTTTTTATGCCTGCTCTCTATACTGATGTAGATTTCACAAGGGCTATGAGTTCTTAGATAAGGAATTGGCCATCCTATTTCCAAAATCAGAGGAAGGGCAAAGATATGTTGATAAACTTACAAAGGTCTTCCTAAAAGATGGAACAGATAAGTGGATATTAGTTCATGTAGAGGTACAAGGGTAT
>JAZDLJ010000263.1:0-2884 GCA_043802115.1 bacterium
AATAAAAAAAGGGAACGCTATCCATTAATTTATTTCGCCCTTTCAGGGCTTAAAAATGTTGGGTAATCTTTTCCCAGGGCTGATATATAACGCCCTTTCAGGGCTAAAGACTAAAAAAAAATTGCCCTGAACATTATTACCATGCTTCTTGAAGAGGATACTTAATTTTTATGTAACGGTAGGGAGTGGAATTACTTTGAGTGAGTCTTTTCTCCACGTATCTAGGGGCAAAAAAAGATAAAAATTTTGCTGGAGTAAGTTATTTAGTAGGCTTTTTGTAAATTTTTTTAGCACAGCTTCCCGTAAAATTGCCTCTGTTTGAGCGAAGCGAGTTAGGCAATTTAGGGAAGCAAGCTTAGAAAATTCAAAAAGACTACTTCAACGAACGAAGCAAAGATTTTTGTCTTTTTGCACCCTGCAAGATTAATTTGGAAAGATGTCTATTAAAGGGGGTGAAAAAGGTTAGTACTCAACCTTCATTAAACAAAGCCCATAAGGCGGCGCAGTTGGTCCAGCAAATTTCCTGTCTTTTTTTCCCAAAATAACCTCCACCTCTTCTGGAGGAATCTTTTTTTTTGCTACCAAGACCAACGTTCCTAGAATATTTCTCACCATATAGCGCAGGAATCCATTGGCAGCTATAGTAATCTCTATAAAATTTTTTTCCTCCTTGATCTCTAACTTACTAACAGAACGAACACAATTTTTATCAATAATCTCACTATTCCTCGCTGCCCCTTTTAGTGATCTGAAGGAATTAAAGTCATGTTCTCCAATAAGATATTTGCTTGCTTCTCTCATTGCCTTTAGATCTAATTGATTGGGTATAAACCATACCTGCTGATAATGAAAGGCTGAAGAATATGGTCTGTTTAGGATTGTATATCTATATTCTTTAGAGATTGCCTTAAATCGGGCATTAAAATCTTCTCCAATATCAGATGCTTCTTTTATTATAATATCCCGTGGTAAAAGGTTATTGAGTGCTTTACCAAGTGATAGGACATCTAAGGTAGAGTTGGTTTTAAAATTAGCAACCTGGCCTAATGCGTGGACACCTGAATCTGTCCGTCCTGAGCCAAGAACAGTAACCTTTTCAGCTAATATCTTTTTTAAGGCTATTTCTAAGATGTCTTGAATTGTATTTTGATTTTTGCCTTGACTTTGCCAGCCATGATAATTACTGCCATTATATTCAATTAGTAATCTAATATTCCGCTTATTTACCATTCTGTTAATTCCACCTCTCCCCATGCACCTAACTTATCTTGAATAACAACCAGGGCACCTTCGACCCCTCTTATAGTCTGACAAAATTCTAGCCCTTTTTGTATATCTTCTGGTTTTTTTACTATATTTCCAAAGGCTGTGGCAACTGCATCAGCCAGCAGGGTAGAAGTAGCAATAATGCAGGCTGCATCTGCCTTGCCAAAGCTTAAGGAATGACCGATAGTCCCTGATGATGTACAGATACCTTTTGTGGTATTA
Organism: bacterium; assembly: GCA_043802115.1. GTDB lineage: Bacteria > SZUA-182 > SZUA-182 > JAZDLJ01 > JAZDLJ01 > JAZDLJ01. The sequence continues at coordinate 1,489 of JAZDLJ010000263.1, forward strand.
TCTCCTTTAATCTTTATAGCTAGTTTATTGTGAAATGGAGAATCTTCTCCTGTAAATATCCCGATTTTCCTTTCTTTTAAACTATACATAAAAATATCCCCGCCATTTTCAATTATAACCTCTTTAGAATAGCTTAATAATTCTTTGCCAATATATTCGGCCATAGCTCCAGCAACTGCGGCCATAGGTCCTACCCCGGCAATTGCCGTATAATAGGCCATGTCTTTAATTATTACAGGGGCATCTTTTTTAACTTTGAAAGGGGATAAGGTCTCGAAGAATATGGGGTCTCTTTTGATATATCCCCTGAGCTCGGTTCTATATTTAAGCATTAAATCTCTAGCAAGATTGGTTAAATCTCTTTCGGCAGATATATAAAGGTCGGTCTCGTCTTCTACTATATGAAACGAAATTAGACCTTCACTTTTTTGAGAGCTTCTGTAGGAGCGTTCCTTATAATCGGTGGGTTGCATAATTGAGTATTTTTTACATCTATGATATTTTTAATTATTGATAGGATTAAAATAGGGTAAATTGATTATCAATCTGTTTTTTACTGTTTTGTTTATGTTTTGGAAGAATTTTAGGCGATGTTACCTGGGAGTGATTGGCATAGGTAGACCAAGTAGGTTTATAATCTTCTACTTCATTTCCCCATTGATTCCATTTTTTTCTTATTCCACGGGCGAAAAGCTCTAAATATGGGCCAGGACTACATGCTTCAATAATATCATATAATTCATCTGGTTTTTTAGAATGTTCCCTTTTTTGACTTCGTATAATATTAACTTGACTTCTTCCAGGTGAAAGAGTTCTAAGTCGTCCCCTAACCCCAAAAAGAACCATTTCCGTCGTATTCCTAAAAATAAAATCCAACCCCTCTACCATCAGGACCGCCGTCTTTACGAATTTTATGCCAAATTAAATTTGTTTTATATTGAAATCCCCAACTTGTTAGTATTTCTATTCCCCATGGTAGAAGCGCATTAGGAATCCATAAGTATATATGACTATTTTCGTTCACAGCATCACCAACAGGAATTTCTTTTATTTCCTGAAGAGCTAAAGTCGAATATCTAGAAAGCCGCCGATGTTCAGGAGCCATTTTCCCTGTTCTGTTAGCGAATCGCCATGGTGGATCAGCTAAAATAGTGCCATATTTACCCGTTATTTTTTTTTAAAAATCTGCTGCTGCTGCCATTTATTTATCCTCTATATACAATTTTTTGTATCCTCTTCAAAAAGTAAGGTAATAATGTTCAGGGCAATTTTTTTTTAGTTTTTAGCCCTGAAAGGGCGTTATATATCAGCCCAGGGCAACGCCCTGGGCTAGTATATAACGCCCTTTCAGGGCTAAAAACAAAACCTGGTTAAATTCTAACTTAATTTAGTTACC
>JAZDLJ010000295.1:0-3423 GCA_043802115.1 bacterium
TCTTACCTAGGCTAATAGTTACCAGGAAAAACCTAAGTTGGAGTAGTATAACTCTGGATAAATATGTTTAATTCTAGGATTGATCTAAGCACTTACAAAAAAAGGACTTTCTACCATGACAAAAAACAATAAAAAAAATCTACCAGAAAACCAAAAAGATATTACTCCGCTAGATACTCTTGTTGAAATTATGTCTAAACTTAGAGGAAAAGAGGGTTGCCCATGGGATTTACAACAAACAAGAGAAAGTTTAATCCCCTTCCTTATTGAAGAAACCTATGAAGTTGTTGAGGCTATTAGTAATGCTAATCCTGAAGAGATAAAGGAAGAATTAGGGGATCTCCTCTTTCAGGTTATCTTTCATACCCAGATAGCTAAAGAGAGGTCTGAATTTGATATCAACGATACAATTAACTATGTAACAGAAAAAATTATTAGACGTCATCCTCATGTCTTTGCGGATATCAAGGTTAAGGATGCCAAAGAGGTCTTGAAAAATTGGGAACAGATAAAACAAGAAGAGAAAAGAGGTAAACAAAAAAAAGAAGAAAAATCTATCTTGTCTGGTCTCCCAAGACAGATGCCTGCCCTATTAAAGGCGCATAGGTTGCAGGAAAAGGTATCCAGGGTAGGATTTGACTGGGATAATCTTGATCAAGTATTTAAAAAGGTGGATGAAGAGTTAATGGAATTTAAAGAGGCGATCAGTAAAAAGGGGGAAATGGAGATTGAAGAAGAATTTGGTGATCTTCTTTTTTCCCTGGTCAATGTAGCGAGATATATTCATATTGATCCTGAGTTGGCACTCAATAAGACTATTGATAAGTTTATTAACAGGTTTCATTATATTGAAGAAAACTTAACTAAGCAAGGGAAGGACTTGGGAAAGGTTTCATTAGAGGAGTTGGATCAGTTGTGGGAAGAGGGGAAAAAAGCGAGAAGGTGAGAAGAGAAGAGAAAAGGTCAGGTAGAAAAACCCCATCTTTCTGAGACAAATTCAAACAATTTCTCTTTTCTCTTAAATCCCACTCCAATCAGGATTACATCTTTTCCCTTCCCTTTATGTCTATCAAAATAACGCATCTCAATTATTTGCTCAATGGCCTCTTCGGCAGGTCTATCATACTTAAACTCAAATAGATAAATCTTCTCTTTAAATTCGATCTGGGCATCTAACCTCCCTTTAGCTGTCTGAACCTCAAACTCTGCCCTGATACCTACCAACGCCAATATTGTGTAGATCAAGGAAGAATAATACGCTTCTCTTTCAACTATTAGATTATAAGGGATACCAGCGATTATCCCTTCCATTTTCTCAAAAAAGTGGGGGATATCCTCATTCTCCAGGTCATCACCCATAGTGTAAAAAAGCATATCTGATATTCCAATTGGCTTACCTGTATAACTAGCAACTAAATGATTCAAAAAGGACTCTTTTACCTCAATGTTTGGATAGCCTAATTTGTAGAACTTTCTTACCCCTCTACGTTCTATACCTTTTACAGTAAGATATCCTGTCTGGAATAGCAATGCCTCAATAGACATCTGTTCTACATTAAAGCTATCCAGCAAATCATCTCCGGCTAGCAGATTTTCGAGATGGGGTAGCTCAAATTCTCTTTCTCTGATTAAATCTATTAAAAAATTAGGGGTGCCAGTACTGAACCAATAATTATTAAACTCCTCTTTTAAAAATAGGCTTAAGATAGAGAACGGGTTATAAACCTTATGCTTACTATCCCAGGAATAGCCATTAAACCACTCGGCTATAGTACGCATTAAATCTTCTCTATCCATCTCTAATTTTTTACTTAGGGAGGTTATATATCCTGAAAAGTAGATATCCATCTCCCCTGCGGTATACCCTAACATCTCAGAATACTTCTCCTCAACTGTCAAATCTCTTAGGTTATTCAGACCTGAAAAGACAGACGTCTTACTAAATTTAGATACGCCTGTTAGGAATATAAATCTTATATATTCATCCAGATCCTTTAAGACTGAATAAAAATTTTTTAAGACCTCTCTATTTTCCACTGCGGTTTCTTTATTCTTAAGATGATCTATGATTGGCTTGTCATACTCATCTATAAGGACAACCACCCTCTTCTCTCGTGCTAATTTATAAATTAAGTCTGAGAATAGGTCTTTATAATTACTTCCCTCCAGGAAAAGCTTGTGGATATCTGCTGTCTTACGGATCAGATTGCAAAGACTATCTCTAAATATCGTGGGGGTATCTGCTAAGGTAAGCGACATACTTAGGCTAATTACTGGAAACCTTTCAAAGTCCCACTTATCATATATCCATAGTCCTTTAAATAATTTTTTCTCTCCCCTAAACAAAGAATCCAGGGTAGATAACAAAAGGGACTTGCCAAATCTACGGGGACGGGAGAGGAAATAAACCTTGCCACCTGTTATTAGCTCATATAGATATTGTGTCTTATCCACATAAAGATAAGTTTCTTTACGTATTTCTGAAAATGTCTGTATGCCTAAAGGTAGTTTTTGCATAAGTTATACGTTTGAGTTACAGTACCGTTCAATAATCGTCTTAATAATATTCGTTGTTGCTACATTTTTCACCTGCGGCATTCTAATAACTTTTCCTCCGTTAGCCTCAACCACCTCTCTACCCACAATCTTATCAAGAGACCAATCTTCTCCCTTAACCAGGACATCCGGAAGTAGTGTATTTATTACTAGCGTAGGATCAGGCTCAGAGAAGATTACGATATAATCTACAAATTCAAGTGCTGCTAATACCTCAGCTCTCTGGTCTTGAGGGACTATTGGTCTTTTACAACCTTTAATAGTCCTGATAGATGAGTCGCTGTTTAGACCAACAGTTAAGATATCCCCCTCTTCTTTGGCTGCTCTAAGATATCGGATGTGTCCTAGATGAAGAATGTCAAAGCAACCGTTAGTAAAGACAAGCCTTTTCCCTTCTTTTTTTAGGTGGGAGGTGAGCTCTTTTAATTCAGGTAAGAATTTAAGCTTATTCATTTGAAAATGTCCATTGTTTATTTTGTTGGATTTCGTTCCTCAACCTAACCTACCACAGAGCAGCCTCTACTATGACCTAACTCCATGCTCAGTTTTGCGCATCAACTGTACCAAAGCTTTAGCTAAGATTGCCTCTGTTTGAGCGGAGCGAGTTAGGCAATTTAGGGAAGCAAGCTTAAAAAATTCAAAAAGACTACTCTAATGAACGAAGCAAAGATTTCGACCTGTACGATTAGAATCCACAACTCACTATGTTAAGGATAGTCTTATCCTAAGAACCTTATTGATTTCCTGAAAGGAAATATCATACTAGCCCAGGGTAAGCGAAGCGCAACCCCGGGAGCAGTAAAAAAACAAATAGCACTCTGAAGGAGTGCTTCATCTATAATAATATGATGAGCTTATTATAATTTA
>JAZDLJ010000296.1:0-4133 GCA_043802115.1 bacterium
TTTGTTTTTTTACTGCTCCCAGGGTTGCGCTTCGCTTACCCTGGGCTAGTATGATATTTCCTTTCAGGAAATCAATAAGGTTCTTAGGATAAGACTATCCTTAACATAGTGAGTTGTGAATTCTAATCGTACAGGTCGAAATCTTTGCTTCATTCGTTGAAGTAATCTTTTTGAATTTTCTAAGCTTGCTTCTCTAAATTGCCTAACTCGCTTCGCTCAAACAGAGACAATTTTACGGGAAGCTGTGCTAAAAAAATTTACAAAAAGCTTACTAAATAACTCACTCCAGCAAAATTTTTGTCTTCTTTTGCCCCTAGACACCTAGAGAATACGGTATTTATTTTGGAAAGATGTCTATTCCCTATAAGTTAAAACGATATCAGGTAATCCACCAACAATAAAATAGATCTTTAATCTTTCCTAAATAAACCTTTTCATTTTTAAACCTTATCTTAAATTAGTGTCTTACGGGCAGACTTTTTAATTGTGTGGGTTGTTGTCTCTTCCTGAAAAAGAAAGTGATAATAATCATATAGCTAACAATTTATCGATTACAATCCTGCATAAAAAAAATGAGAAATCTTATGCAATGGTGTTACCTATTATTGATAGATTATATACTCGACAGTGATAAGTTCTCAATGAATAATTATTTAATATGTTGAATATATTGAATTTTATTGTTTTAAATGCCTAAAATAAGACAATTATAAATATCAAATAGTTACAGAGAACTTATCACTGTTGAGTTATATATAAGGTGTCATTTTTATACATTTAGTGCAAGCATTTTTTTTACTTTTTTACATTTTTTTTGATCACTTAAAAGGCCGTTACGACTGAACCAGTGTTTGAAAAAGTACCTGATTTAAATTTTTTTGTTCTTGTTTACCTCTTTCTTTTCCTCTATAATTAAGGTGTTAGGATTTATTGTACAAGGAATTTTTGGCATCCTTCATTTATGCCCAAAACTAAAACTGGCAAAAGTAATGGGGTTACAGTCAGTTCAGAAAATTATTCTTGCTCAATCAGTAGGATATCCTAAAAAATAATCTTCATCTGCAGAAAGGATGGTATGAACATGTTTATCCCAAAGGCAACTTATAGAATCCAATTTAATCCTTCCTTTGGCTTTTATGCAGCCAAAGAGATTCTCTCTTATCTAAAAGAACTAGGGATATCCCATTTATACGCCTCTCCTATATTCAAGGCAAAAAAAGGAAGCGCTCATGGTTATGATGTTGTTGATCCTAACCAGTTGAATCCAGAGTTGGGAGATAATAGTGATTTTGAAAAACTTATACAGGAATTAAAAGTCAATAACATGTATTGGATCCAGGATATTGTTCCTAATCACATGGCCTATGATAGCCAAAACCAGATGCTTATGGATGTCCTGGAAAAAGGGGAACATTCCAGATATTTTCATTTTTTTGATATCCAATGGGATCATTATTATGAGAACCTTAAAGGAAGATTATTAGCGCCATTTCTAGGGAAATTCTATGCTGAGGCCTTGGAACAAGGAGAGATTCAGTTAAAATACGAAGAAACTGGCCTCTGGTGTTGTTATTATAGCTATAAGTTTCCTCTTGCCTTAAAATCGTATAGTCAGGTCTTTAGTTATGACCTTAAAGCCCTGGAAGAGAGGTTAGGAAAAGGAAATGGAAATTTAATAAAATATATAGGGGAGATCCAGCTTTTTGAGAACTTGCTAAGCAAACAACAAACAAAGGAGAATGAGGATTTGTCGTCCCCTTTGGTTTTCAATAACGAAGAACAACGAGCTGAGAACCAAGAACGGTTTTCCTCAGATGAACCCTATGACCAAACAGCTCATGCCAAGGAGATGCTTTGGGAACTTTATATGCATGAACCAGCAATAAAAGAATTTATGGATAAGGCGATAGCCTTTTTTAATGGTAAGAAAGGGGACTTGGCAAGTTTCTCTAGTTTGGATAGCCTATTGTCTAACCAATTATATCGTTTATCCTTTTGGAAGGTGTCCGCAGAAGAGCTTAATTATCGCAGATTTTTTAACATCAATGAACTAATCTCTGTGAGGGTGGAAGATAAAGCTGTTTTTGACTACACCCATGAGTTAATCTTTAAACTTATAAAAGAAGAAAAGGTCGCTGGCCTACGGGTAGATCATATAGATGGTCTTTATGACCCAACAAGTTATTTAAAAAAGCTCAGTGAAGAGACAGACAAGACCTATATAGTAGTGGAAAAGATTTTGGATTTTGGTGAGGAGATCCCTAATTTTTGGCCAATCCAGGGGACAACCGGCTATAAGTTTTTGAATTATGTAAATGGGGTCTTTTGTAAAAAGGAGAATAAAAGTGAGTTTAGGAAGATATACCATAAGTTGTCCGGGTTGAATACCTCTTATGAGGATCTCATCTGGGAAAAAAAACGACTGGTTATCTGGAAACATTTAGCTGGTAACATTGATAATCTTGCCCATCTGATTAAAAAAATTGCCAGTAGCGAGAAATATGGACGAGACATCACCCTTCATTCTCTTAGAAGGGCATTGGTTGAGACTATGGCCTTTTTTCCTGTTTATCGGACTTACATAAACAAAGATATGTTTAGTGAAACTGATAGGAACCTCATTGTTATGGCTATTGATAATGCCTTACTAAAAGATCCTGATCTTATGTATGAATTAAATTTTATCAAAAAATTTTTTCACCCTGATTTTCCTCAGCAGCTTACAGAAGAAGAAAGAGCGCAGTTGCTTCATTTTATCATGACCTTTCAACAATTCACAGGCCCTTTGATGGCCAAGGGATTTGAGGATACAGTCCTTTATATCTACAACCAACTTATTTCTCTGAATGAGGTCGGTGGAAATCCTCATAGATTTGGGGTGTCTTTGGATGAATTTCATAGTTTTAATACTAAAAGGGCTTCCAGGATGCCTCATTCATTGAATGCCACTGCTACACATGATACAAAAAGAGGGGAAGACTTAAGGGCCAGGATTAATGTCCTCTCTGAACTGCCAACTGAATGGACAAATAAACTCAAGCACTGGAAAAAGATTAATAGTGTTCATAAAATAATCCTGGGTAATCGTTCTCTCCCTGATGAAAACGATGAATATTTTCTATATCAAACCTTTCTTGGGGCATTTCCTTTTTTGAAAAAAGATATTCCAGCTTTTAAAGAAAGGATAAAGACTTATATTATAAAGGCTGTACGGGAGGCAAAGGTTCATACAGCCTGGGTTAAGCCAGACACTGAGTATGAAGAGGCCTGTCTTTCTTTTGTCGAAAAAACCTTAAATTCTGAGAAGAACAATCTGTTTTTTAATTCATTTATCCCTTTTCAAAAAAAGATAGCCTTCTATGGGATATTCAACTCCCTATCCCAAATTTTGCTTAAAATTACCTGTCCTGGGATACCTGATTTTTACCAAGGTACAGAATTGTGGGATTTAAACCTTGTTGACCCTGATAATCGTCGGCCAGTTGATTTTCAAATGAGAAAAAAATATCTCAAGGAGATCAAGCAAAAGGAGCAAGAGGATATCTTAGCCCTTATCAGCAAACTGCTTGACTCAAGGGAGGATGGGAGAATCAAATTGTTTCTTGTCTATCGCTCCTTGAAATTAAGAGAAGAAAGACGGGATGTCTTCGAAAAAGGAACTTATCTACCTATTAAGGTAGAGGGGAGATTTAAGGAGTGTATTATAGCTTATGTGAGGGCGTTCCAGAAGTCCTGGATAATTACAATTGCCCCTCGTTATTTTACTTCTCTTGTTAATAAGGGGCAATATCCTCTTGGTGAAGAGGTCTGGAGAGATACCCATTTGCTGCTTCCTGATGAAGCACCTTTTAATTGGAAGAATGTAATTACGAATCAGGAGATAAGAGGAGAAGGATTGTTGTCAGTAGGGAAGGTTTTACAGCATTTCAGTGTAGCTCTGCTTTATGGTTAGATAAATCGGTTAATAAGTAGCCATCCTTCATTTATACTATACATCTTTCCAAATTAATCTTGCAGGGCGTAGGAAGACAAAAATCTTTCGACCTGTACGATTAGAATAGTGCCTTTTTGCTCCGAAGGAGCATTTCATACTAGCCTAGGGTGAGCGAAGCGTAACCCTAGGTAATGATTTA
>JAZDLJ010000299.1:0-7520 GCA_043802115.1 bacterium
CAAGCTTAGAAAATTCAAAAAGATTACTCAACGAACGAAGCAAAGATTTCTACAAACGCACGCAAAACACGTACCAAGAAAAACCTAAGTTGGAGTAGTATATCTAAAAGTTTTATCAAGGATTTTTTATCAAACCTGCGAGTTTTACTCGCAGTCCTCTTGGTATAAAGTAAAAAAACTACTTTATACCTGTTCGATTTGTAAAAGCCGTCAACAACAACTTCTCATCAATATTTATCACCCCATCAGCCGAGGCAATATTCATCATCTCTTTATAAACCCTCTCTCTATCCTCCCTTTCTTCAGGAAAGAGCAGAGATAACTTCCTCTGTTTTCTTAATGCGATAAGATTATTGATTCCATCTTTACTAATCTTATACCTGCCTGAAAGCTTTACCAATGATTCCTTTTCAGCAGGATCAATCTTTCCATCAGCCATAACAACCATTATGACGTTATTGATAACATAATCCTTTAACTCTCTTGTCTTATGTTTTGGGATAAGCGTTGTTTTTATATTTTGAGCAGTTCCTGTTGGATAAAGTTGCTGATACTCAAGCCAGGTAAGATAATTATCTAATACCCAATCATATTCACCACTATTAATTATAGACGAACAATAAGGACATCTTCCATCACTTGCATCCCCAAGGCTTGCCCCACAGCTTGGGCACTCATTACTCAATAATCCACCGGATAAGACAAATTTTAGATCTGCCTTTCTTTTTAAAATAAGATAAATGGTCATACTTGATAAAAACTGATCTTTCAAAGTAGCATGGCTCTTTTGAAGATCATTCTGTGCCTTTTGAATGCAGACCTTACATCTTACATGGGCATAGACAAAATTATTTTTAAGCTCGGCCTTAATTGTTGAGACATCTGCCAGATATATCCTATTATAAACAAGGTGTTCTTCGATATAAGGTTTCACCTCTTTTTTAATCTTTTCACATACCTTATCTGAGACAAATGGACGGATATAGTCGGGCTTCTCTATTACAAGGGCTAGATGATATTGCATGAAGATATTCGAACTCTTATCTTCCAAACCTTGAATAGTAAAATTTGGGTCATGTTCAAGTAGATTGTAAATATTTGCCTGTGCGGCAGCATCCTGTTTTGCCCTGAGATTATACCCAACATAATCAGTAACCTGAGTGATCTCACAGAGAACCCAGTCGTATTCAGCATTATTTATAATACTATTACAGTACTCACATTTGGCAATCTCACCCATCTTCTTCAGGATTGCCCCACAATTAGGACATGCCTGACTTTCATAGATATCTTTACTGGATTTTACACCTCTCTTCCTGATAAAAGACCAATATTCAACAAAGCTAACTGAATCATTACTAACAGGCAAGGGTAATCTCTTGCTGACAAAAGAATCGCACATCGTTGCTCGAATCATAACCTGGAAGATATCAAAATTCTTCTCTTTGTTATAGTTCACAACCTCTGCCTGGAGTAGTCTAATATCAGAGAGGACATTTTGCTGCTCTAATAATTGCATCATCTTAAACTGGGTATTAAAACGTTTATAGACGCCATCGGAGATAAACTTTCTGGCAGGACTTAGATCTTGTTTTGTCCAACCCTCCTGGATAGCCAAAAAGGCTACCTTTACCTTGTTGTAAAATTTATTCAGATCAAACTCTGGGTCTAACTCCTTTATAGAACTGGTTAATCTTTCAGGAGAATTAGATTTCTTTGGCCTATAATGAGTCTCAGGACTAGGGAGATTAGAATAGGAAGATTTTTTCGGGACAACAAAAAAATAGACATATCCGCCTCCAACCAAGACTATTAAAAAAATAAATTTTCCTGCTGGCGGGAGGATGAGAAATAAATCTATTAGAAGATATATCGGTATTCCACCACCACCACTTCCTCCTCCACCTCCTGCGCCCCCTGCCCTGGCAAAGACAATGGATCTTCTAATTGTAAAAAAAAAGACGATGGAAAATAAGGTAATGAGGATACATTTCAGTTTTTTCTTCATAATAAAAAATACTCCGAATGGATAAAAGTTTAACTTTTTATAACTGTGATTTTTTGGCATCCTTCATTTACTAGTTTACACTTTTAGGGCGTATTCTTTAGAAAACAAAAAAACAAAAACCTTTTAGACACGGATTAACACAGATTTACACGGATTAAAACCTTTTAATTGGAGTAGTATAACTATATTACCTTATTACCTTCTAAATCATAATCGATAAAGGCTATAAAATCAAGCTGACTTTTTTCAGATAGGAGCAACTTAGTCGGCTCTGATATCCTCATCCCACAGCGAGCTAGGAGGGATATGGCTGTATAAAGGAAATAAACCCATAGACAAGAGTGTTATTTTGCGCACTATGCGTAAAATAACCCACACATTAAGATAAGATAACAACTACTTAAAAAATAATTCATTGTAATGTTTAATGTTATTTCTTAACAACCTTTTGGCATAAATCCTGCATATTAACTATATTAGGAGGTGAGTGTTTGGTGATATGAAATAAAGATGTTCACCTGAAATATAAAAGGAGGAAGATATTATGAAAAAGAAACGAGTTTTTCTAATTAGTTTAGCAACAATTATTAGTGTATTCTTTTTTATAAGCTTAATGAGTAACAGAGAGAGCCTGGCTTGTAGTGTTTCTGATCAAAGTCATCCCTTGGTGGTTGTGGAGGATACGAAAGGTGCGCTAATTCAGCTAGAAGCTGGATGTACTTATGGATATACCAAACCTGCTCATGGAACGGTAGCATTTTGTTTTGCAAACACGAATTTATTATATACCCCTGATCCAAATTATACTGGTAATGATGAATTTCCTTATTGGTTATCCACTGATACTACTAATATAAAAACAATAACAATAACAACAGTACCTGGAGGCGGTGGCGACACTGGCGGTGGCGACACTGGCGGTGGCGGAGAAACGGTAACCGATCAAACCCCTCCTGCAATACTAGAGGTTCACCCGGTTAACCTGGAAAAAGACGCTCAAGGGAATATCATTTCCGATCCTGTATCCCAAAATGCCTCTTTTGCTGTCCTTTTGAGTGATGATAGTGGTATTGATACAAAAATTGAAGGTAGTGTCGAGTTTACTATTTCATATACCACAACAGACGGTGAACCAAAAGAATATACACGCAATCTTAACAATAATGATTGCATGTTAGTCATTAATAAGGGAGATCCAGTTAGTGATGACTCTTCACTAAAAAAATTCTGGGTAAGATACGATAAATCAAAAGACAAGACCCCCTCTCCTTCTTATCCTTACGACAGTGAAATAACAATCAGTGTAACAGCAAAGGATATTTATGATAATGCAATGCCGTTGGCTGGTTACACATTCAAAACAATCTCTGAAGGGGTGGATTTAATAGAACCAACCACAACAACTATTGATAATAAAAAACGTTATCAAATCCATAATGATCAGACCTTAATCGGGGAAATAGAGATCGCTAAAACGGAAGGGGTAGAATTAAAATTTATTAAAGGTGATCAAATGCCCTCCTATTCAAGACTTAAAGATGATCTGGGAGATGTCTTAGTAGGTGAACCAATATATGTCCTGACTCCCTTAGTCCTGACTGAACCAGCCACAATTCGCTTCTACCCAGATACTGAAAATAATATTGGTGGGTTAGGCATCTACTATACCAATGGCCTTGAGTGGGTCTTAGCCTGTAATACAGATGGAGTTGTCCAGGCGAAGGCAAACAACTGGATGTTATCTGGCTCCCGGATGAATCACAATGATGAACACCCATCAATTGAGATAAAGGTCAATCATTTCTCAGGGATTTGGCTTGGAGAAGGCAACAAAATCCCAGGAAGTACTAGTGATCCAGGTGATCCTGAGGGAAGTTATAGTAGCGCTAACACTAGTGGTGGTGAGGAAGATGATAGTGGGATGTGTTTTATTAAGGCGGTCAATTTTTAAAACGGGTTAGGGGTCAATTTAATTGGCGGGCTCCAGCACAAAGGGGAAAAAATAAAAAAAGTGTTATTTTGCGCATTGCGTGCAAAACAACTGCGCATTACATAAAACAATTAGGAGGTGATTATTTGGTGATATGAAATATTGTTTGATGACACGAAATAAAGATGTTCACCTGAAATATAAAAGAGGAGATACTATGAAAAAGAACCGAATTTTCCTAATTAGTTTAGCGACAATCATTAGTTTATTCTTTTTTGTGGGTATGATGAATAACTTAGCTGAAGGACAGGATGATTCCTTTGGATGTACATCTTTTAAAACAGACTATTCTAAAAATGATATGCTCGGTGGTTCTATATCGATTTTTTTAAGTTGTAATTATCAGACTGATCAGTATACTATAACTGACCCACCAGATAATGGAGAATTAACTGATGAGTCTAGTAATTTTTCTTTCTTTCAGAGTATGGGGATCTTAATCTATGAACCTTATTTTAGTAGAACTTCTGACACAGATTCGTTTACCTTCACTATAACTAATTCTAACGGCGAAACAACCGACTCCCAGATGATTAGGATAGATCTTACAGGCATTCCCGGTGGCACTCATAACGAGTGTACTTCTGACAAAACAACCTATTCTAAGAGTGATCTAATCTATCATTCAGGGTTAGATAAGGATGTTATAGAAATTTTAAATTGTTCTGATTATATCAATTCTACCCTTAGAATAACTGAAGAACCAACGCATGGTGAGTTATTTAATGATTTTGAGAATACGGGGACTGTCCTCTATATACCTACAGATACTAATGGCATAGATTCGTTCACCTTCGAAATAACTATTATAATAGGCATGACAACCAACCCAACAACGATTACCATAGATCTTACTGGGACTGATACTGTTACTCCTCCTGTTACTACTCCTCCTGTTACTACTCCTCCTGGGACTGGCACTCCTCCCCAAATATTAGAGGTTCACCCAGTAAACCTGGAAAAAGACGCTGAAGGGAATATCATCTCTGATCCTGTAGCCACAAATGCCTCTTTCGCTGTTCTTTTAAGTGATAAGAGTGGGATTGATACAACAACAACTGGAGAAAATATCACATTTACTATTTCGTATACCTCAGAAGCAGGATCGAAAGAATACAACCACAGCCTTGGTGATGATTGTATGTCAGTCATTGATAAGGAAGGTCAAGGGAGTGAGCCCGCCAAACTAAAAAAATTCTGGATAAGATACGACAAATCAAAAGATCAAGCCAATAGCTCTTTATATCCTTTTGATAGAGAGATTACGGTTACAGTAAATGTAATAAATATTGACGGGAAGACGATCGAACCAGCCCCTGTTTATAAGTTTAAAACAATCTCTGAAGAAATACTTCTAACAAATCTAATAGAACCGAAGGTCATAAACAATAACCAAACTAGACTCTACCAAATCCACAATGATCAGACCTTAATCGGAGAGATAGAGATCGCTGCAACGGAAGGAGTAGAATTAGAATTTATTAAAGGTGATCAAATGCCCTCCTATTCAAGACTTAAAGATGATCTGGGAGATGTCTTAGTAGGTGAACCAATATATGTCCTGACCCCCTTAGTCCTGACTGAACCAGCCACACTTCGTCTTTATCCAGGGACTACTAATAATATTGGTGGGTTAGGCATCTACTATACCAATGGCCTTGAGTGGGTCTTAGCCTGTAATACAGATGGAGTTGTCCAGGCAAAGGCCAGCAACTGGATGTTGTCTGGCTCCAGGTTGAATCACAATGATGAACAGTCGATTGAGATAAAGGTCAATCATTTCTCAGGGATTTGGCTTGGAGAAGGCAACAAAATCCCAGGAGATACTAGTGATCCAGGTGATCCTGCGGGAAGTTATAGTAGCGCTAACACTAGTGGTGGTGAGGAAGATGATAGTGGGATGTGTTTTATCAAGACGATCAATTTTTAATAACTGTTTAGGCACAAAGGCACAGAGGCACAAAGTTTTTTAAAGTCTTTTTATTTTTTTCCTTTGTCACTTTGTGCCTCAGTACCTGGAGTAGTATTGTTATGATTGTTTTGAAAAATCAAAAAGCTCATACATGATTATCTGATTTCTCCCAGCTTCCTTAGCCTGGTATAAAGCCTTATCAGCAAGCTTTATAAGCTCTTTTATAGAATTTGCATCTTTAGGATAGCTTGCTACCCCTCCACTTATTGTTAATCGACCAAATGGTTGTGATTCTCCATATGGAAAATCATGTTGTAAAATAATCTCCCTTAATCTTTTAGCTAACTCAAATGCCTCTTTTTTTTCTGTTGCTGACAATATTACAGCAAATTCTTCTCCTCCATATCTAGCTACTGTATCAATAGCTCTAACCTTCTCCTTAAGAAGTTTAGCAAGCATATTAAGTATTGTATCGCCGGCCTGGTGGCCATGTTTATCATTGTATATCTTAAATTTATCAATATCAATCATAAATAATGATAGCGGCATCTGTTCGCGATCAGCCCTCATCTTTTCCTCAAACATTTTATCCTGAAAGTATCGATGATTATATAAGCCTGTAACTCCATCTTTATCAGCTACATCTTGAATATCCTTCATAAGTAGGGCATTTTTTAAGGCCACTGCACCAAGATTTGAAATTATGGATAGATATTTTTTTATATGTTTATTGTTAGTTGTTATTCTATTTAAAGTTAAAAGGCCTAAGACCTCATCTCTATGGATTAAAGGTGAAATATAAAGTGGTAAAAAATCAAGTTCTCCATTTATCTTATATGGTTTTACAAGCTTTGCATCTAGCGCCTGTAACTCTTCCCTATTTAACATCGTTTGTTTTTTGACAGCTAAGCCTAACATATTTGTCTCAACAACATCGACCTCAACATTATTTATTAATTCCTTTGGCAATCCATATAACTCTTTAAGGATTAATTTTTTACGAGATTTATCAAATAAAAAAAAACATACCTCTTCTACTGGTATCAATCGTTTTACAATCCTTATAATAACAGGCCCTATCTGTTCTACATTAAGACTTGAACTTAATTCACGGGCTAAATCGGGCAAGACTACAAATATTGTTGAGAGATCATTGTACTCTAAGTTTAATTGGCTGAAATCTCTTTTCAATTCTTCCTCACTCCTTATTATTTTATGTAGTTCATTTCCTAAATTTTCTTTCTCGCTTTCTAATCTCCTTAATTTTTTATTAAAATATTTAAGAAAGAAGAAAAAAAAGAAAGAAAAAAGCACAGACATAATTATAAATAATTCTCTTTGTTGAAGGATTATATCCATTTTGAATTAGCCTCCTTAAGGCAAACTTTTTCCAGGGGTATTTGATTTGATAATAGCCTAGAGAAATAAGAATATTAGACATCTTTCCAAAATAATCTTGCAGGGTGGGTGAGAAGAGAAAAATCTTTGCTTCGTTCGTTGGAGTAGTCTTTTTGAATTTTCTAAGCTTGCTTCCCTAAATTACCTAACTCGCTTCGCTCAAACAGAGGCAATTTTACGGGAAGCTGCGCTAAGAAAATTTACAAAAAGCC
>JAZDLJ010000330.1:0-2622 GCA_043802115.1 bacterium
CCTCTTTTAATAAAAATTCACCTAATAAATCCCGACCACTAATTAAGGCAATCATCCCCTCCATTGAGGCATCAGCAAGAGGGACTTTTTCTTCCAGGATTATATCGCTTGATCTTCCTACTTTTTTAAGACTAATGATTCCTATTATACCTACTATAGCTACTATAGAAGCTACAATACAAAAACCTCCGATTAATTTAGCGCCAATCTTCATTTTACCCTCCTTTTAAAGCTTACGAGAACTTCACCACTATGGTGAGATAATAATTTATTACTAACTTAAAAATAAGTCACCTCCTGCCAGCTTAAACCAGGTTCTCAATAAGTTAAAATTTTTGCTATCATTTATCCATAATGACATCCTTTAATAAAAAAAACGTATAGAGTCAAAAATTACTAACCCGAAAGAATGGTTAAACAAGACCTCTCTACATTAAAATCAAAACCTGAGATACATGTGTGAGCTAAAGCATAGCTTAAGGGAACAAAATATCCAGTCGAATAAATTTGCCTTCGCAAGCCTGTAAAAAAGACATATTGTAAAGTAAAGCCTTTAGCTAAAGGCAAGACTATTTACCATAGATAGAAAAAATAACCAGAGATCATTTTCATCTAGGCAGGGCTTAGAGCTGAACTTACAGTCTCCATCCCCCCAGAATTGTTTTGATTATCAATTTCCCTTTTTACATCAGCCCTTGTTCCTATCTGCTCTAGCTCTTCTTCAAAAAGCAATTTTGTAACATCGAGCAAAATTTTAACTTCATCTCCAATCTTGCCCATGCCTTTTATGTAGCGACTTCCTGAGCCTCCCCTATGGGTCTTTGGAGGAGGTTCAATCTGACTCTCAGGGATATCTACAACCTCCCTAACTGTGTCTACGACAAATCCAATAGATGTTTCATTAATGTTTACTACTACGATACAGGTTCGATCATCATAATCTCTTGATTTAATTTTAAACCGGGTTCTTACATCCATTACTGGAATTACTTTTCCACGAAGATTAATTACGCCTTTAACAAAATCAGGCATATCCGGGACTTCTGTAATCTTCTGGATTCCAATAATTTCTGTGACATATTGTATCTCTATTCCATAGTCTTCATTGCCAACTTGGAAGGTTAAAAATTTATCTTTCTGTGTATCCTCATTATCTTCATCATACAAATCATCTTCAACCACTCCTCCTTGAGTCTTTATTACACTCATTAGCTATCATCCCCCTTTCTAAAAAAATTAAGAATTATGGTAAAAAAAAACTATTTATTTCAATAGACATCACCACCTTTACAGCAATTCTAATTTTGATTTTTTTAAGATAAATGTGTCTCCAATATTTTGCTGAGCAAATATTTAGTAGACTTTTTGGCATCCTTCATTTAAGGCCAAAAATAGTTTACATTTTTTGAATAAATACGAGATTGCTTTGTCGGCTAGCCTCCTCGCAATGACAAGCTAGACGACCTTTTCTGTCATTGCGAAGAGTGTAACGACGAAACAATCTCAAGTAGGAATGTAAACTGGCAAATGAAGGATGCCGACTTTTTGTAAATTTTCTTAACGCAGTTTCTCGTAAAATTGCCTCTGTTTGAGCGGAGCGAGTTAGGCAATTTAGGGAAACAAGCTTAGAAAATTCAAAAAGACTACTTTACGAGCGAAGCAAATTTTGAAGACACATCAACAAGTAGGTCAAAATGAGAATTGCTGCCACCTTCATTTGTCGGTTTACACATTAGACATCTTTTAAATTAGCTTCCTATGGGCGGACTTTTTTCCCCTCCCCTTATTTCCCAATGCTGTTGAGTTAAGGAATAATAGTAATATTCTACGTAAATTGACAATTAATAATTCACCATTTACCATTCACAATTAGAAATGCCCTTACTTCCTCACAGCAACCCCTTTAATCACCTCAAATAAATCTTCTACATTAATAGGTTTAGCCAGATACCCATCCATCCCAGCCTCTAAAAATCTCTCTTTATCCCCCTTCATGGCATGGGCAGTCAAGGCAATAATTGGTATCTTTTTTTCTCTTGCCTGAACAAATGATGATTCAGGCTCACAAACAACCTCCCCACTTTTTATCTTTTCTTCCTGTTCCCTAATTTTTTTTGTTGCCTCCAGGCCATCCATCTTAGGCATCTCAACATCCATAAGGATAAGATCGAAATATTCCTTTTGCAGACAAGCCACTGCTTCAAAACCATTGTTTGCAATCACTACCTTATGCCCATATTTTTCAAGTAAGCGGGTAACTATCATCTGGTTTATGGAATTATCCTCTGCCAAGAGTATATGCAGACTATTATTCATCTCTTGTAAGGTATAACGGGTAACTAAAGGGACTTCTTCCTGGGTTGGTGAACTTGTATCTAAAATCGGGCATCCTTCATTTACTAGTTTACACTTTTAGGGAGTATTCTTTAGAAAGCAAAAAAACAAAAAACTTTTTAGACACGGATTTACACGGATTAAAACCTTTTAATTAGCGTTAGTTAGATATAATACTTAATGTTTATTAGGTTAATTATTTTAGTAGCGTTTTTAAAAAATCTGTGTAAATCCATGTCTAAATAATAGAAAGTGTAAACTACTTTCGCCTCTTAATGAAGGATGCCG
>JAZDLJ010000333.1:0-22812 GCA_043802115.1 bacterium
TGTCTGGGGGTGGGGGGTTGTTTATTGTTGTATGTTATTTTTATTTTGTTATTGGTAATCTTGATTGACTAAGGACTAACCCTGATCAAGGACAAACGAATCCCGAATGACGAATCACGAAATAGTGGTTATCGGCACATCATTAGGAGGCCTTCAGGCCTTAAAAATCTTGCTTTCAGGTTTGCCCAAGGGGTTTCCTTTGCCTATAGTTATTGTCCAACATAGAAAAGAAGGTACAGAGGATATCCTGACAGGACTATTGCAGAAGGAGTGTGAGCTGCCTGTGATCGAGCCTGAAGATAAGATGGAGATTGAGCCAGGGAAGGTTTATATTGCCCCGTGTGATTATCACCTGTTGGTTGAAAGAGGCAGCTTTGCCTTTTCTGTAGAGGCTAAGGTATTAGGATCAAGGCCATCTATTGATGTGCTTTTTGAATCAGCGGCAGATGCTTATGCTGAAAGGACTATCGGTATAATATTAACCGGTAATAGTAAAGATGGGGCGTGCGGTTTAGCCAGGATTAAAGAGCGGGGGGGATTGGCCGTAGTCCAGGAACCAGCCAGCGCCGAGGCTGAGATTATGCCAGATGCTGCTATCCGCGCTGTTAAAGCAGACAAGATTCTGCCATTATCAGAGATTAGTTGTTATTTAACCCAGTTAATAATAGGATACAAATGAACGCAGGTTTTCAGGACCAACAATTCAAAAATTATATAGCATCAAGCGCATTTAGAACTAAGGAGCAATTAAATGGAAACTCACGAACGACGAATCACGAATGACGAATCACGAACGACGAATCACGAACGACGAATCACGAATAACGCTTCACGAGATCCGAACGACGAACCCCAAGCCAACATCCTGCTTGTAGATGATGAGCCAAGGAATTTACTTGCCCTGGAGTCAATGCTTGCAGACCTGGGGCAAAATCTTATTAAGGCTCAATCTGGTAGTCAGGCACTAAAATATCTCTTGGAAAAAGAGGTGGCTGTAATCCTTCTTGATATAAAAATGCCTGATATGGATGGTTTTGAGATTGCAGAGATTATCAGGAAACGTGAATGTTCCCAAGGCGTGCCTATCATTTTTATGACTGCCTATAGCAGGGATGATTTACAGATGATGGTCAAGGGTTACTCGATAGGGGCTGTGGATTATCTGTTTAAGCCTATTATCCAGGAGATATTAAAGGCCAAGGTTGGTGTATTTATAGAACTTTTTAAAAAAACAGAACAGGTTAAAAGGCAGGCTGAACACCTTTATCAGATGCAAGACAAAGAAAAAGAAAAGGAGAGGGAGGTAACGAGAGAAAAAGAAAGAGAAAGGGAACTCCAGGCGCTTAGAGAGCTTGTTGGCTTTGGAAAAACTGCTATTTCATCTCAGATGTTTGGACAGAAGTCTTTACGAGAGACCGATTCAGCAATCTTTGAACAATTCGTCAATCGTTATGGAGAGTTGCTGGATAGCGCCCTGGAACAAAGGGATTATAAGGTGGAAGATAATAATGTCTCGAAAGAGCTTCAAATTATGGGTGAGCAAATGGGTTTTCTAAAGGCAGGCCCTCGTGATGTAGTTGAGATTCATAGTTTGTCCCTAAAAAGGAAGACGCAGGGTTGCACTCAGTCAAGGGCTCAAGCGTATGTTGAAGAAGGTCGGCTTATGCTTATTGAATTAATGGGTGATTTGGCTTCCTTTTATAGGAAGTATGCGATAGTCGTTGTTCGTGAATCGTGAATCGTGAATCGGGGACCGAACCCCGAACCCCGAATAACGAATAACGAACCCCGAATAACGAATAACGAACCCCGAATAACGAATAACGAACCCCGAATAACGAATAACGAACCCCGAACCCCGAATAACGAATAACGAATAACGAACCCCGAATAACGAATAACGAACCCCGAATAACGAATAACGAACCCCGAATAACGAATAACGAATAAGAAAGGAGGTAATAGTGTATGGATATTTATTTATTAAAATTGTACATTACAGGAAAGACACCGATTTCTGAACGGGCTGTGGCAAACCTGGATTATATCTGCAAAGAGGATTTGGGTGGACAATACAAGGTGGAGATTATTGATGTCCTGGAACAGCCTGAACTGGCCGAAAAAGAAAGGATATTAGCCACTCCAACCTTGATTAAACAACTCCCTCCTCCTCTTCGACGGGTTATTGGGGATCTGTCTGATAAAGAAAAGGTTTTTGTGGGCTTAGAGTTGAAATCAATAAGAAATTCATGATTCGTCGTTCGTTGTTCGTCGTTCGTATTTTTTAGGTTCCCGAATCACGAATCACGAACCCCGAATCACGATTCACAAACAGAAAGGAGTAAGATAAATATGACTAATGAAGATAAACGATCTATTGAGAAGTTGGAAACCAAGATAGCAGGGTTTGATCTGATATCTAACGGAGGTCTCCCAAAGGGTAGAACAACCCTGATCTCCGGCACAGCAGGCAGTGCTAAGACCGTGTTTGCCTGTCAATTCCTGGCTGAAGGGATTGTCAAGTCAGATGAACATGGTGTGTTTGTTACCTTTGAGGAATCAGCGGAAGATATTCGCAAAAATATGCTTGGCTTTGGCTGGGATATAGAGAAGTGGGAGTCTGAGGGCAAGTGGGTATTTGTAGATGCGTCTCCCCAGCCGGGCGATGAGCAAATCGCAACAGGAGACTATGATCTAGGGGGACTGCTTGCCCGTATTGAACATGCGGTTAATAAGATAGCTGCTAAACGGATATCTCTGGATTCCCTGGGGGCTATCTTTTCCCAGTTTAATGATAGCTCGATTATTCGCCGTGAACTATTTCGTACTACATCAGGATTAAAACATATGAAATGTACAACGATAATGACGGCTGAACGAACGCAAGAGTATGGTGATATTGCCCGCTATGGGGTTGAGGAATTTGTTACTGACAATGTGCTTATAATCCGCAATGTCCTGGAAGAAGAAAAACGGCGCCGAACTATAGAGATACTCAAATTCAGGGGTACCTCCCATCAGAAGGGAGAATTTCCCTTTACTGTTATCTCAAATGAAGGCATAATTATAATCCCGCTTTCTGCCATGGAACTTAAGCAAAAGTCATCTAATATCCGCATTAGCTCAGGAAATAAGGAGCTGGATATTATGTGCGGCGGTGGATTTTTCAGGGATTCCATTATCCTTGTCTCCGGGGCAACAGGAGCTGGCAAGACCCTTATGGTAACAGAGTTTATCGCCGGAGGAGCGAAAAATAATGAACGGTGTCTGCTGTTAGCCTTTGAAGAAAGTCGGGAACAGCTTATACGTAATGCTATTGGCTGGGGGATTAATTATGAGGAGATGGAAAAAAGAGGCGCAATAAAGATCGTTTGCTGCTATCCGGAAACAGCAGGACTGGAAGATCATCTTATCCAGATTAAAAACATTGTTGAACAATTCAAGCCTAATCGTCTGGTAGTAGACAGTCTCTCAGCCCTGGAGCGCGTTTCTTCAATCAAAGGTTTCCGTGAATTTGTCATTGGTCTGACCTCTTTTATTAAACATCAGGAGATTGCCGGATTTTTTACCTCTACTACCCCGACTTTGCTGGGAGGTACATCAATCACAGAAGCGCATATCTCCACGATTACGGACTCAATTATCCTCCTTCGCTATGTAGAGATGTATGGAGAGATGCACAGGGGGATAACTGTGCTTAAGATGCGGGGTTCCAAACATGACAAAGAGATTCGTGAATTTACCATTGATCAGGAGGGTATGCACGTAGGCAAGGCCTTCCATAATATAACAGGTATACTGGCTGGCAACCCGCAGCACATTGCGCAGGGGGAAATTGAACGGATTAATGGGTTGTTTAAGGCGTGAAAAGTCTGAAGCGTATCTCGTGAAGCGGATTTCGTATCTCGTATCTCATAAGACGTAAAACGAGATACGCTTCACGAGATACGAATAACGCTTCACGCCTTCACCATGGAGAACCAATGGAAACACAGTCTAAAAAAATAATAAAAATACTTATCGTAGAAGATGATCTAGTAGTCAGAAAGTTTGTGGGACAGATGTTATTATCTGTTCAACCTAATGATAAATATGGCTTTGAGATAACGCCAGCGGGATTTCTTGATCAGGCATTAAACCTGCTGAATGAACCTAAAAGTAAATTTGATCTTATCCTCCTTGACCTAAATCTCCCTGATAGTGAGGGATTAAATACGTTAAGTGAGGTCACAGGCGGGTATCCTTACCTTCCTGTGATAGTTATTACAGGCCAGGCGGATAAAGAGCTTGGGCTGGAGGCCATCAAAAGAGGCGCCCAGGACTATCTGGAAAAATCAGCATTCAACCTCTCCAGGCTACAAGAGGCGATTGGTTTTGCCCTTGAGCGTAAACAGAAAGAAAAGAGGGTTAAAAAAGCAAATAAAGAGGCATTTTACAACCTCATAGAAGAAACCCCTGATGGTATAGTTATATTAGATCAGGATTGGCAAATAGCCTATATGAATATAGAGGCAAAAAGTATATTTGGCTTTAATAACGATGAATATCAGGGAGAATTGTTTGGCTTCCCTCTTGTCTCCGGCAAGAGCACAGAGTTAGATATTATTGACAAAAAGAATGGGAAAAATATTATAGCCGAATTACGGGCAATTAATATATTGTGGGATGAAAAAAAGGCTACCCTGATAACTATCCATGATATCACTGCCAGAAAAGAGGTTTCGAGGTTAGAGGCAGAAAAGGAGGCAGCAGTGATTGCCGGCCAGGCTAAGGAAGAATTCCTGGCTACTATGAGTCATGAGATTCGCACTCCTTTAAATGGCATTATCATGGCCTCTGAGATGCTTATGGACATGGAGCCTACCGATAAACAACATAAATTTATAAATATAGTTAAATCCTCTGGCGATAATTTAATGAGTCTTATTAGTGATATCCTTGATTTCTCAAAGATTGAGGCCAAGCAATTAGAACTTGCCCCTATTGATTTTAATCTACGGATGCTGGTTGAATCTACCTTAATCCCCTTTTCTGTCCAGGCAGTAGATAAGCAGATCAGCCTCTCCTGGGAGGTCGCCTCAGATGTCCCATATAATTTGATTGGTGACCCTACCCGCGTACGGCAGGTCATTGTTAATTTAATAGGAAATGCCCTGAAATTTACTGAAAAAGGGAAGATCAGTATGATCGTGACTCGTGACTTGTCGTTCGTGGATCGTGACTTGTCGTTTGTTGATCTTGGAGTTAATAACTTGGAAGATAGAGAAGTTATAACCTACAATCCACGGGTCACGGATTACGAGGCACGAACCCCGAACCCCGAATCCCAAACAACGTTTCCCGAGTCAATCAGCCTCCATTTTTATGTCAATGACACAGGTATTGGCATTCCTAAGCAGAAACAAAAAGATATCTTCGATGCTTTTACTCAGGCTACTCAGGCAACCAGCAGAAAATATGGAGGGACAGGGTTGGGACTGGCAATTTGTAAAAAGCTGGTTGAATTGATGGGCGGCAAGCTATGGGTGGAAAGTCCTTCTCTTTTTACTGAAGCAGACAAAGAAGGAGATGGCAGCAGCTTTCAATTTGTCCTTCCTTTTAGGATGATACAGCCGACCAGGGTGATTGAAAGGACAGAATTAGCCGATTATGACATAAGAAATATAAAGATCCTGGTGGTTAATGATCCCTTAATTGATAATATAAAAAAAATACCCAATATTGTCCTGACTGGGCAGGGAATGACTGCTGTGGAAACCACTAAGATCCAAAAGGCTTTGGAGTTACTAAAAGAGGCAATTGAAAAAAAATATCCTTATCAGGCAATAATTCTTAATTATTCAACCTCTGAGGATTGTTTCAAGGCTGCCCAGCAGATTAATAGCATAACCAGCATACCGATTATTATATCAACCGCTTTAGGATTACGTGGTGATGCAAACAGATGTTATCAGTTAGGCATCTGTGCTTATCTTGTCCATCCGATCAAGAAAAATGAATTAAGGCAAGTGGTTAAATTAGCGCTAAAACAAGTTGTTTCTGAAAAGCCTGACAAGCAGTTAATCACCCGCCATACCCTTCAGGAATCCGGCCAGGGAGTAAGGATTCTTTTAGTTGAGGACAATGAAGTTAATCAGGAAGTTATAGGCGGGATATTAAAGATGCGTGGTTTTGTTGTAGAGATTGCTGATTGCGGAGAGCAGGCATTGGAGATGCTTGGCGTGAAGCGTGAAGCGGATTTCGTATCTCGTGAAGCGGAAGAATCACAAACTTCATGCCGAGATACCATTCACGAGATACGAGATACGAAATACGAGCTCCGCTTCACGAATTACGATCTAATCCTCATGGATGTTCAGATGCCTGGAATAAGTGGACTGGAGGCAACAAAGATTATACGTGAACAAGAAAAAACTAAAGGAACACATACCCCTATAATTGGCCTGACAGCTCATGCCACTCAAAAAATTCGGGATGATTGTTTTCAGGCAGGTATGGATGACTATTTATCTAAACCCCTTAGGGCAGATCAATTATATGAGACAGTTGATCGTTATTCGTCATTTGGTCTTTGTGATCTGTCTCTCGTGAATCGTGATTCGGAAGATGAAGAAATAAACAACAAATCACGAACGACGAACGACGAGCGACGAACAACGGATCAAGAGTCCCCAATAAATATGGAGCAGGCTCTGGCTAATGTTGGAGGCAATCTAGAGCTGCTAAAGAACGGGGTTACGAGATTCATAGCTAATTATCCGGAAAAGATAGCCAAGATAAAAAAAGCAGTTGAAGACGCAGATTCAAAAGAGGTTAATAAAGCAGCTCATAGTCTTAAGGGTGCTGCGGGAATGATCAGGGCTAATAAGGTCCAGGCTCTCGCCTCTGAGATTGAAGACCTTGCAGAACAAAATAATCTTTTAAAGGTAAAGGTAATTATCCCTTCTATGGAAGAGGAATTGGAAGAGGTTGGTCGGTTTACCTGTATGCTTGAATGGTAGATATTGGCAAATGAATGATGCCAAAAAAGTTATACTCGGCTTAACGTATTTGCAACCTCAAAGAGATTTCTAAACTTGAATTCGGCTGGGCTTTCGTACATCAGGATTAAGCGCAATTTTCCTCTGGCATTCATAGCAAAATGAGGTTCTTTTAAAAAATAAAATTCGTCAAACACCCAGGCAGGTACATCTAAGTTGTAATCGTTAGCTAATTTATGGACAGAGGCCGCAACGTAGGCATAAATAAATCGTTCAATTTCTGGATGTCGATTTGGTTCTTCCTGGATCATTCTTTTCTTTATCTCAGATTCCGAATAATAATAATCATCCAAAAAATTTCCAAGGCATATTTTATAAGGCTTATTATTGTGTATGTCTTCAAATAGTTGTTTTATTGTATACATATCAATATTCATGTCAAGTTAGAAATATCTCCTCGATAATATATTGTGTTTTAGGTAAAATTCTATCATTTGGATAATATTTTAAAAGGATATTATAAACTTCCTCAGACGTATGTAATCCTAATATGGAGATCAGATATTTTATATCATCATAATCAACATCCCGACCAGAGAGAAGTTTCATAGCTAGTAAATATTGTGGAGATACAGTATAAATCTTTAAATTACTTAAAGTTATAAATTCTTTTACATCATAATTTCGGGAGATAAAACCTTTTATTGAATCATTCAGCCAATCATCTCTTAAATTGTTACTCTCGGCTATTTTTTTTACTAATTGGTTTATAATCGTCTTTGGTTCATACAATGCATCAATATCTTTTGTTGATGTTCTTGCATCATATACTAAACACATAGATGCTCCACCAAACAAGATAATTTCTCCACTTATCTTTAACGTTGTAAGTTCATTATTTAATATATTCAAATACTCTAAGATTTTTTCTTTTGATAACATAAGCTAATTGAATTTTTTCGTTAACCTTATATATATTTAGCTTGAAGTAGTTTAAATGCCTTTTTAATAAAATAATTATCTCACAAGTTACGAAAGATGTGAAGAATTTTTTTGGGTAAGAACAGTTTTTTACCTGTACGATTAAAAATTATCTGTAGGGGCAACCCTTGTGGTTGCCCAAATAATTAAAAGGGTAAGGACAAGCCTTACCCCTACAAAAAGATTATTCTAAATGCATTTAGGGACAAATAAAATTCTAATCGTACAGGTCGCAATTTTTCATGAACTTGCTAAATATAAAGAAAGCATTATCGAAAAGGGTGTAATATGTTCAGATTGTATCCATATGATAATCAGCATTCCACCTAAAGGTTACGTAGTAGGTATAAAATTTTATATCTTTAGCATTATAAAAAAACAGCTTGCCAAATCCTAATTAAGCGGTATACTATAAATAGTGTTATTTGTTAGGAATTTATCCGAAATGGCAAACCACGGGAAATCGTGGGGCGCAAAGCTACGGGTCTAAAGTAGTATTTTTAATTACTATGATCGCCGAGCGTATCGATAACGACGAATCAGGTAAGAGTGATCAATTACCAATTAGAAATAATTTTTTATTTGTTTTTAACTGATCGCTGCTCAAATACTACCAAGATGGCCGAGTTATCGAAGATAGTCAATTATTTCGATGCTCGGCCATTTTTTTTTGGGAATAATAATCTAAACCCCTTACAAAAGGAGATAAATATGAAAAGGTCATATGAATTTAGGCTGGCGCTTTTGTCTAAGCAAATCGGCAGGGTGTGGTGCCTGGCGACGTTTTTTTTGTTGGCAACCGTAACGACTGTATTGGCGTTAGAATCCGGTGATTTCACTTACGCGATAAATAGTGATGATACGATCACCATCACGAAATACACTGGTCCCGACAGGTTGATAGTGGTTGCAATTCCGTCTACTATAGACAGCAAGATGGTCACTAGCATCGGGAATAGTACGTTCAATTTCTACACTATGTTGTGCGGAGTTGTGATTCCCGACAGCGTCACCAGCATCGGGGGATGGGCGTTTAGTAACTGTTCCAACATGAGTGAAATCAAGATCGGCAAAAGCGTCACCAGTATCGGGAACGATGCATTCAGTTACTGTGGCATTGGCTTCGCCAAGGGCAACATCACGCTCCCCAATAGCGTCACCAGTATCGGGAATCAAGCGTTCCTAGGCTGCGTCCGCTTGACCAGCATCACGATCGGCAATAACGTCACCAGCATTGGGGAAAAGGTGTTTAGTTCCTGCTCCAACCTGACAGCGATCACTGTGGACACAGGAAATTCTGTCTATAGTAGTATGGATGGGGTCTTGTTCAACAAGAGACAAACCACGCTCATTACGTATCCTGGGGGCAAAACCGGAAGCTACACAATTCCCGACAGCGTCACCAGCATTGATAATCACACGTTTTTTGACTGTTATAATCTGACCAGCATCACGATCGGCAATAATGTCACCAGAATCGGGGAAAAGGTGTTTAGTTCCTGCTCCAACCTGACAGCGATCACTGTGGACGCAGGAAATTCTGTCTATAGTAGTATGGATGGGGTCTTGTTCAACAAGAGTCAAACCACGCTCATTATGTATCCTGGGGGCAAAACCGGAAGCTACACGTTTCCTGACAGTGTCACCAGCATTGGGGAGTTAGCATTCTCTGGCTGCCACAACCTGACCAGCATCACGCTACCCAATAATGTCACCAGCATCGGGAATCAGGCATTTTCTTATTGCCGTAACCTGACCAGCGTCTATTTTATGGGTAACGCTCCCAGCCTTGGTACGGATGTGTTCACCGTCAATGATGCGACCATTTATTACCAGGCTGGGACCACGGGCTGGAGCACAACATTTGGCGGTCGCCCGACTGCCGAATGGACTGCTCCCGTAGAGTTTGATATTGATAATGATGGCATTAAAGATAGTTGGGAAGAAAAGTATTTTGATAGTATGCAGGATTGCACTCCTGATGATGATTCTGACGGAGATGGTCTTACCAACCTGGAAGAGTATGAGTATTTTGTTGAAAAAGGCAGGGAAATAGATCCAAAAAAGACTGATACAGATGATGATGGATTATCAGATAAAGAAGAGGTTGATCTTGACATAAACCCAGTTAATCCTGATTCAGATGGTGATGGGATGGATGATGGCTGGGAGGTTAAATACGGACTTAACCCTGGTCAGGATGATGCAAATGAAGATCTTGATGTCGATTCCTTTAAAAATATCCAGGAATATCTGAAAAAGACGTTTCCAAATGACCCTGAATCGGTGCCTGAAAATATCCTGCCAACAGCGCCTGGTTGTAATTCTCCTGAGAATGATGATGAGGTAGATTCTGAAAAGCCGACCTTATCAATTAATAATGCAGTGGATAACGATGGCGATACTCTGACCTATACCTTTGAGGTCTATGCTGATGAGGGATTAACGAACTTGGTAGCTTCTGAATCAGGGATAGTGGAGACAGCAACAACGACCTCCTGGAAGGTCAAAAATAAACTGGATAATGAGGATGCATATTATTATTGGCAGGCAAAGGCAAATGATGGTCATGAGGACGGGCCATGGATGAAAACAGTTAGATTCTTCCTGAATAAGAATAATACCCCTCCCTCTATCCCTGAGTTTGATTCCCCTGCAGATGGAGGAGAGGTTACAGATATCCAGCCAACCTTGACCATAACGAATGCAACTGACCCTGAGAAAAGCTCCCTTTACTATGAATTTGAGGTCTATGCTGATGAAGGTATGAAGAACTGTAAGAGTCGTAAAACTGATGTCTTCCAGGATGATGATAGTGAGACGACTTCCTGGAGGGTTGGGGACGATCTGTTTGAGAATACCTCATACTGGTGGAGTGCTAGGGCCAGGGATAATAAAGGTGCAAAGAGCGATTGGATAAAACCTCCTCGCAGATTTTTTGTCAATACCAGTAATGATACCCCTACTTCGCCCTTAATAAATTCTCCTACTAGTGGGGAGATTGATATCATTGTCCCTGAACTTGTTGTCAACAATAGCACAGATGCTGATGGAGATACCCTCATCTATCATTTTGAGATAGATAGGGTAGAGAGTTTTAACAGTGCAGACTTAAAAAGATCTGGCAATGTTGATGAAGGGACTGGTGGTCAGACCTCCTGGGAGCCAGGGGATTTAGCGGAGGATACTGACTATTATTGGCGGGCTCAGGCCTGTGATCCTGATTTGGCCTGTAGCGAATGGGTAAAGAGAGGATTCTTTGTAAATACCAAAAATAATCCACCTAATATGCCTAATATTATCAGGCCAAAAGATGGAGAGGTAGTATCCACCTCAACCCCGGAATTAGAGTTAGAAGACCTAAAAATAGACAAGGACAAGGATAAACTTACCTATGATTTTGAGTTATATTTTGAGTTATATAAAGACTCGGTATTAGTTGCTTCCAAAGAGAACCAAGGTAACTTATGGGAGGTATTAGATGTAAAATTGGTTGATGGCGAATATTCATGGAAGGCAATGGCAACAGATGAGCATGGGCTGAGCGGGGACTGGTCAGTACCTGTCTATTTTGAGATCAAAGCCCAGGCTCAGACACCAAATACCCCTGAATGCAATAATCCCTCATCAGGCAGCCTGGTTACCTCCTTAACTCCAACCCTCTCAGTGGTAATAAAAGAGAAAGGTCTAAAGTACGAATTTGAGCTATATTCTGATAAAAAGTTGACAGAGTTAGTCGCCTCAGGCACGGATATAGTTGAAGGAGGAGAACTGACCTCCTGGACAGTTCCTGTCAGCCTTGAAGATCAGACCACCTATTATTGGCGGGCACAGGCTGTAAAAAAAGTTGAATATGATCAGCGGTCTCACAGTGGCTGGACAGCAACATCCAGATTTATGGTGGATACTAACTGGACAAAGTATCAGATAAAAGAACTGAAAAAAAAGGATGTCCAGGTCTCTGAAGAGGGGAAGACCTTGGAAGAGATAGAACTAGTGGTTAACGCAGGTGAAGATAGTAAACTGGATGGAGTTATAGTTGAGATAGCTGTGGGGACAATTATTAGGGATAAGAATGGTGTAGTTATTGATAATGAAGTAATTCAAATTGTTATTGGCGAGGTAGAAAGTCCCCCTGCCCTAGAAAATGACAAGAGGGCTAGTGATAAGTTTATTGAATTCGGGCCTTCAGGGATAACTTTTGATCAACCAGTAACAATTAAGATCCCTTACATCCAGGCAGACCTTGACAAGCTGGGGACGAAAGATCCAGGTGAGTTAAAGATATTTACCTATAATGAGTCAACCTTTTTATGGGAGGAAATCCCAATAAAAGAGGTTAAGGAAGGACTCCTGATTGCTGAGGTATCTCATTTTTCTGCCTACACTGTAACTAAGATGGTAACCGTTTCAACTCCAAATACAGATGATACAGATGATACTGGTGGGGATGAGAACGGTGTAAGCTCAGGCGGTGTAAGCTCAGGCGGTGTAAGCTCAGGCGATGGTGGAGACGGAGGCGGGTGTTTTATTAATCTCCTTTTGAATTAATAAATGTAAACTATACTACTCCAATTTAGGTTTTTATAACTAATTGTATTAATTAAATATAGTAGCATAAAGTAAAAAGTAGCAAAGGCACAAAGGCACAGAGGAAAAACAAAAAAACCTTAAAAACTATGTGCCTCAGTCCGTTGTGCCTTAACATACTAAGTGAGCGGTCATTAAAAAATAACACTTGCAACAGGGATAAATAAAAAAGCTACTTTATCCCTGTTGCAAGTATAAAACAATTCACAGTAGCAGGAATCGACCCTGAAATACTATTTCCTGAATCATCTGACGAATAATCCGAGTTATCAGATGGATTAGTACTATCATTGCTGGTTAATGCGGCTAACCCTGCCTGTATAGCTGAGAAATGATAGATTTTAATCTCAATAACTGAAAGTATGCCGTTATTATGATTTACCCTTGAACCAGGGACTAACCAGCCATCCCCTCCTTCTTGGACAATCCCATCTGGTCCACATGCTAACAACCACTTTGAACAGTCATGATAATATACACTTAGCTTGCTTACATCACTATAACCCGGGCAGGGAATAAAAACAGTCACAGGATTATTAAATATAGTAGGTGGTTCGAGATTTAAAGGGAAACCAACTGGTTCAGCAATATCTAAAGTTGGGACATCTTCTTCAAGTCCAAAGGTAGGTGTTACGGGTTCATTATTATTGTAGACAACACATGCCCCCATTAGGCTTCCATTCTGGATTGTCGTTGAAATATTTTTCTCTCCCTTGGAAACAACCATGGTTGAGAGTAAGTCCTGGGCCCTCTTCCATTGAGCCTCGGTTTTAGTTTTAAATTGATAAACAGTCTGCTCGATCTTATTACCTAGAATATCCTCAGCATTTACCTCTATTGTAACAACAGCATCAAAAGGATAGACATTATCTTCCGGCTCTCTGGATTTATCATATGCTACCCATAACCTGGTTACTGCTGAATCGCTTTCTGTTTCGGTAAGTTTAATAACACGGACTGTCTCGTTATCTCCGAGATTGCGAGTATAAGGTTCTACTGTATCATAGTAAATAGTAAAACTTACAGTATTGATATTGGTTATATCAATACCACTTGTATCCTGTAGGCATAGGTAAAAGGATGCCTTAGTAGATATCTTTACTGAGTTATCAATCCCGGTATTGTTAGGAGGCATAGCTTTTTTAATCTCTGGAGGGGTAGTATCTTCAACATTAGTATAACTAACAATTATCGAATCTTGAGTACTAGCATTTCCTGCTGCATCCCAGGCAGTTACATTTAAGGTATTATCCCCTGATTTTAATGTCCCGGTAAAATTCCAGGTAGTTTCTCCTGGGGTGTAGTTCACACCAATAGTGGAGTTATTAACGTAGATAGCCACAGTATCGGAAGTACAATTACCTTGAAGAGTCACGACAGGGTTATCAGATGTATAATTATTACCAGAATTGGTGGTTATTTCAGGTATATTTGGTGGAGTAAGATCATAGATAGTACTCCCATCTCCAGTATCAGTAGGCATTCCTTCTATATTGCCAGCTTTATCAGTGGCCCGGGTTGCAAAATAATATCTTCCTTCACCATCTGAAGGGGTAAAAGAGAAAAATCCCCCTGTAGTACCTGTCTCTGCTAATCCTGAGGTAACCCATTGGCTTGATCCCTCCTTTTTATATAAGAGTTCTACTTTATCTACCCCTGAGAGATCATCAGAGGCTGACCAACCAATAGTAAGGGTGTTATTACCATAGACAGGAGGGATTGCCTTTGAGGTAGGCGGGATGGTATCAGGAGTCGTACTGCTGACAAAGACCTCATTTGAATAGTCGCTAGACTTGCCAAGATTATCAAAGGACTTAACAGCACAATAGGCTGTCCCCTGAATGTCAGCGTTATAAATAGTAGTTCCTTTAGCAATGTTTCCACTGTTATTGATGTAAGTTCCTGAGGCATTCCCCCAATAGACAATGTAATGATCTAAATCTGGTTGGGTGTTTGGACTCCATTGAAGGGTTGTAGCAACGGCGTGATTAACTGCAAAAAACCAAAAAAGGAAGTTGGCCGAGAAAAAGACAAACTTCCATCCCCTTTTAACGGTATTCTTCATTTTTAACCCCCTTACTTGCAACTTGGAAAAAGTAGCTTTTTTACTTTTTCCAAGTTGCAAGTTTTTTTTGTCGTTTAGTTAACTACCACCTTAACTCTAACCATTCTATTAACTTATGGAATATTTTTCAAAAGATAATGGTATCCTCTTCAAATTTCATGGTAACTAAATTAAGTTAGAATTTAACCAGGTTTTGTTTTTAGCCCTGAAAGGGCGTTATATACTAGCCCAGGGCAACGCCCTGGGTGAGGAACCATCACAATTAGCAAGCCCTGTAAGGGCGAAATAAAAAAAGGGAACGCTGTCCATTAATTTATTTCGCCCTTTCAGGGCTTAAAAATGTTGGGTAATCTTTTCCCAGGGCTGATATATAACGCCCTTTCAGGGCTAAAGCCTAAAAAAAAATTGCCCTGAACATTATTACCTTACTTTTTGAAGAGGATACAGATAATGCTTAAAACGGCTATAAAATAAAAAACAGTTTTATAGCCGTTTTAAATTCTGGGGAGGATTAACAATATACTCACATGCCCCAATGTCATAACTAACATATTGTGGTCGGGATATCCCATTTCTATCTTTTTTAACAACAGTTGAAACGCCTGGGGTGCCTTTGTCTATACAGGGGGAGTTAGAACGGAGAGTAAAATCATCATTGACTTGATTAGTGAAGAGAGGATCAAGATTAATAGCGTTGGTATCTTTAATAGGACCAGCTCCATTACCATAATAACAATTATGGTCTATGGTTAAAGATTTTATCTGAGACTCGTCCTGGATGCTGATATAATCGCATCCACTAGAAGTGTAGAAGATATTATTTTTTATCTCTACAACAGATGGGGCATAAAGACGACCTGTACCCCAATTTACTGTGTAGATGCCCAAGGCATAGCTACCTTTAGCATTATAGATAGTATTGTTATAAATTTGGATCGAACCGGACATTACATATATACAATAATTCCAACTTGCTGTACCACCACAACCAATAATTATATTATTGTATACCTTTGCTGAAGATCCAGCAGCCTGTTCCCCAAAACCAATAGCCCTGGGGAGGCTGTTAGAGGAATTTCTTCCATCTATAATATTGTCATGGATTAGATTGTTCTCAAAGGTGAGACCTTGAGGAGCGGCAGAATCCTGATGAGTGCTTATTAGTGGACCATCACCAACATTGTTGTTGTAGATATGGTTCCAGCCAAAATCAAGATTATCTGCACCATAACCAATATATAAGGCATGATCTAGTTTATTTCCAGTAGTTGCCCCAAATAGTTTATTACCATAAACTTTTGCTTCATTACAATCGGGATGGGCGTGCAATATACCATAGAAAGTAGTTTTTAATCCTTCGCAGGAATTGTTTATTATCCTGTTTCCAAGACCTCTGAATTGGAAGCAAGCGCCTGTGGCTGAGAAATTAAAGCCTGAAAAGACATAGTAGTTCTTTTCATATGCCCAGACAACATTACGTTTGACAGAAGAGGTTGCCTGAAAACGAACGACCTCATTAGGATAGGCTACCCAGGCGATCTCTCTATTTAATTGACCGTTAGGGGCCTCTGCTCCTAATTTTATACTTGCACTCCAGGTAGTGCCACCATATTCGCCTGTATATGTTCCGCCTCGAATATAACAGGTGTCACCAGGTTGCATTACGTTATAAAAACTTCTTGGGCTTCTCCAGGGGTTCTCAAATGATCCATCCCCAGGGTCGCTTGGGCTGTTGATACTGGCAAAGTATATCTTACCATCTCTTACAGTAAAAGGGAGATCGTTTGAGGTGCCATCTCCAGTAGTAACTTTGATATCGCCAGTAGTAGCATTAGGGCCTAATTGAAAGATTATCTTTGTGTCTGTCCAGACAGGATAATTATCAACTTGTCCTTTTCCTACAGATACATATGAGCTTCCTCTATTAGTACCAAAATTTTTACCAACTATAGTGACAAAGACACCTTTATTATTCTGTCCACCAGTCTTTGGTCCTGATATTAGATCAGAGAAATAAATAGCAGATGGAAGTGCAAGACATTCGCTTTTTGGTAGGATTGTTTGGGAGAGAAGCAAGAACAAGAATACTAAAAAAATAGGGTGTAAAACTTTTTTCATTTTTTTATCTCCTTCAATTTTCTTTGCATATCATTACCACTTTTTTTTAAAAAAATTTATAAGCCTCGCAAAGAGAAATAAGGTATAGAAGATAGAAAGAAGTTACGATTCAAGAAAAAAGGAGGAGATTAATTAGAAGAATAAATAAAAGAGGGGGAAGAAGATCAAGAGGAAACCGAGTAGACATCTTTCCAAAATAATCTTGTAGGACAAAAGGAGACAAAATCTTTGCTTCGTTCGTTGAAGTAGTCTTTTTGAATTTTCTAAGCTTGCTTTCCTAAATTGTCTAACTCGCTTCGCTCAAACAGAGGCAATTTCACGGGAAGCTGTGCTAATAAAATTTACAAAAAGCCCACTAAATAACTCACTCCAGCAAAATTTTTGTCTTCTTTTGCCCTGGAAAATATAGTATTTATTTTGGAATGATGTCTAGTAAACAAAAAGTGAGAGATAATGAGTGCTTAATTCAAAAGACATCTTTCTGTAAGATAATTAACTATACAAAGGGAATTAAATTTATAGTTAGAACTACCATTGCTTTAAAAGAAGCCTACATCTTACATACATAAAACTAATACTAGTGACCTTTTTTATTTCAGATTACCTCCTTTCTTTTATTAATAGTACTAATCAAAAATTAACTAGTATAAATATAATCGACTTTAAGGATAAAAGCAAATAAAAAAATATCAACAGAAGAATTTGACCAGATTAGGTTATCCTCTTCAAATCTTCTAGTAATTAAGGGCATCCTTCATTAAGAGGCAAAAGTAGTTTACACTTTCTATTATTTAGACACGAATTTACACAGATTTTTTAAAAACGTTACTAAAATAATTAACCTAATAAACATTAAGTATTATATCTAACTAACGCTAATTAAAAGGTTTTAATCCGTGTAAATCTGTGTTAATCCGTGTCTAAAAAGTTTTTTGTTTTTTTTGCTTTGTGCCTCTGTGCCTCTGTGCCTTTGCTACTTTGTGCCTAAACAGCTAGTTACAAAACTAACTTGCATTACCTCAGAAAAACCTAAGTTGTAGTAGTATACTACAGGTTAAAAATAAAGATTGAAATTTTTACTAAAAGGAGATATTGTAAATGTTATAGATGTTATAGATAGTACTCCAACTTAGGTTTTTCCAAGTGATTGTGTTAGTTAAAACCAGTACATTAAGGTACAAAGGCACTATAGTACAAAGTTTTTAAGTTTTTTTTATTTTTTTCCTTTGTGCCTCTGTGCCTGTGCTACTTTGTGCCTTAACAGTTAGTTACAGAATTAACCTGCATTGTTTTAGAAAAACCTAAGTTGGAGTAGTATAAATAGCTTGAAGGAAAGGAGGATGATTGTTGAATATTATTTTTACCCCTATTGAAGCACGTGTGCTTGGTTCATTGATTGAGAAAGAGATTGCTACCCCTGAGTATTATCCGCTCACCTTAAATTCTCTTATCCTTGCCTGTAATCAAAAATCAAACAGCGAACCGATGATGGATCTTGATGAGAAGATAGTTCTACATGCCCTTGATGATTTGCGACAGAAGAGGCTTGCGGTACAAAAAAATTTAGCTGGTAGTAGAGAGGATAGCTATGCAATTTAAAATAAACAGCAAAGAAGTTTCTCAACTAAAGGCTGATGCCCTTATTGTGATTGTTAATGAGGGTAAGGCCATTGGTAAGATTGATAGTAGTACAATTAAAGGTATAATTGAGAAGAATGTAGCAGAGATGAATAAAAAGAAGATTAAAAGGGAGTTATTTATTCAATTAGAAGATAAATCTCCTATTGGAAACGTTCTTATCTGGAGTACGGAAGGGATTAAATATTATAACCTTGAAGAAAAGATAAAGATTATAGGGGCAAGGGTAGCTAACTTTTGTAAGGAATATAAGTTAAAGAAGATTTCTTTCCTGTTAAATGATAAAGACAGTGAGCTTTTTATAGGGGATATAACTGAAGGGATTATGCTTGGGACATATTCCTTTGAGAAGTATAAAAAAGAGCAGGAAAATTTTTACAACAATTTTGAAGTGGAATTGGTTTCTTCAGCTAAAGATAATCCTGATTTAAAATTAAAGGTGAAGAACAGGGAGCTAATCTGTGGATGTGTAAATGAGGCTCGCGAGATTGTGAATGAGCCTGGAGAGGTAGTTTATCCTGAACGTTTGGCAGAGCTTGCCAAGGGTATTGCCCAAGAAAATGGATTAACCTTTAATGTCTTAAATCTTGAAGAACTAAAGAAGCAGGGATATCTTGGAATAGTAAAGGTAGGGCAGGGGAGTTCTTATCCTCCAGTCATGTTAACTTTAAGATATAAGAAGAATAATAAAAACTCCAAAACGGATATTGTTCTGATAGGTAAGGGGATTACCTTTGATTCGGGAGGGTTATCATTAAAACCTTCAGAGAGTATGCTGGATATGAAAGGAGATATGGCCGGAGCTGCTGCGGTTTTATACACTATGAAGGCAATAGCGATTTTAAAACCTAAAGTTAATGTTACGGCAATTATTCCGGCAGCAGAAAACCTTCCAGATGCCAAAGCTCAAAGGCCTGGTGATATATTTGTAGCCAAGAATGGGAAGTCCGTGGAGGTTGTCAATACTGACGCTGAAGGGCGACTGATCCTTATTGATGCCTTAGCCCTGGCAGCAGAGGAAAAACCCAAATACATTATTGATATTGCTACCTTAACTGGTGCATGTGTTGTTGCCTTAGGAGAACATATCTCAGGGGTTATGGGTAATAATGAAGGATTCATAAAGATGATAATCAATTCTGGAAAAAGAATGGGGGAACTTTTTTGGGAACTACCTTTACATGAAGAATATAAGGAACTGCTTAAATCTCCTTATGCAGATATGAGAAACGTTGGGAAAAATAGATACGGCGGGACTATTGTTGGGGGGCTTTTCTTACAGGAGTTTGTGCCAAAGGACGTAGCCTGGGCCCACCTTGATATTGCCGGTCCGTCTTCGCTTGATAAGAGCTGGAAATACTTGCAACCAGGAGGAACTGGGGTGGGGGTGAAGACGTTGGTGGAGGTTTGTTGTAAGTTTATAGTTAACTCAAGTATTTAAGGAACTAATAATTCTTCTTGTATCTTTGTAGGGAGTTTAATTGCTACAAAATAAGACTCGGGATATAAATAATCCTCACCTGATTCATCAATTACCCTTAGATAACCTTGTCTTGCTGCATCTTCATCAGGTAATACTTGATATATCTTTCGTACCTCCAAGTCCGTGTTACCCCTATTTTCAATACAAAGTACAAATTTTTGTTGTTCGTATTCTTTTTTCATATTTTTACCTCAAAAAACGCTTAATTTTCATCTTTTTTCGGCCAATGCCGTGAGCTTCGTACCAATGTACCTCGGCTTTACAAATTTTTCCGTTCTGAAGAAGCACTTGAGTAACGCCCTTCAATTTTCGCCATCGTCCATGGCCAAACTGTTTCCTAAGTCGCACGATGTCGCGGATTTTTCCACCCACTGCGATAATTTCAATATCTTCGATCTTACTGATGATCTCAAAGTCCATAATTATCCTGTTTTTAAAAGACATCTTTCCAAAATAAATACCATATTTACTAGGAGAGAAGACAAAAATCTTTGCTTCGTTCGTTGGAGTAGTCTTTTTGAATTTTCTAAGCTTGCTTCCCTAAATTGCCTAACTCGCTTCGCTCAAACAGAGGCAATTTTACGGGAAGCTGCACTAAAAAAATTTATAAAAAGCCTACTAATAACTCACTACAGCAAATTTTTTGTCTTCTCTTGCCTCTAGATACTTAGAGAATACGGTATTTATTTTGGAAAGATGTTTAATAAATACGCCCGTTGGAGTAGTATAATAATATGAAAAACACAACTAAAAAATTTACAATTTATTTTGATCCCAATCTTCATAATGCCTTAAAAATTAAGTCTGCATTCACTCATCATACAATATCAGAGATTGTAAACGATATTATAAAAAGAGCGTTGGCTGAGGATGCTGAAGATCTAGCTGCTTTTGAAGAAAGAGCTAAAGAACCAAATCTTGATTTTGAAACTGTACTAAAGTCATTGAAGAATAGTGGAAAAATATAAAATAACTATTAAGCCATCCGCCGCAAAAGAGTTAAAAGATATCCCTCAAAAGGATTTTCAACGAATAACTAAAAAAATACAGTCTCTTTCCGTAAACCCACGCCCAGTTGGATGTGAAAAACTTTCAGGACAGGAAAAATATCGGTTCCGTCAAGGTGATTATCGGATTATATATTCGGTAGATGATGATATTTTTACAGTTTCCGTAGTAAAAATTGGGAATAGAAGGGAAATCTATAAACACTAGGCTTTACAGACTTACTTACCAATCTAGGAAATGCAATGCTTACAGAAAAAGATTTTAGAGTAAAGACTCTTGGAGATTGTATGATAACTTCACCGCTAAAATATTCCACTATTAGAGGTGACGGGCTGGTTAATTTTGTTCCTGACAATAGACGTATTCGTTATTATATTGATTATGAAGCTCCCGTTTACAAAAGAGAAACAAGAGAGGATGGAAATTTATCTGGTTGCCCTTTGACTTTTAACGACGAACAACAGACAACGGACGACAAACAGAATGAATTTGAAAATTGTTCCTTTGAAAAGGCAGGTCCGAGGAGCATGGTCTACTTTCAGCCTGCTCAAGTGATCGCTGCTATAATGACAAGTGGCGGGTTGTGTCCAGGACTGAATAATGTTATTAGAAGTCTGGTGATGGAATTGTACTATAGATACGGGGTGAAAAAAATACTTGGTATCCGTTATGGTCATAAAGGGTTAGATCCATCTTTTAGCTATGAACCAATAGAACTCAATCCAGCAATTGTCTCAAGGATTCACGAAACAGGTGGTTCTTTTATTGGCACATCCAGGGGGACTGTGGATAAAGAAGTTATGGCTGAGTCTCTAATGAAATATAAGATCAACATATTATTTGGGGTTGGTGGAGATGGATCACAAAAGGGTTTGCATCAATTAAGTGAGGCATCTGAGAAGAGGGGATTAAAAATATCATTTGTGGGGATACCAAAGACAATCGATAATGATATCCCCTATGCCTATAAGACCTTTGGACTTTCAACAGCAGTGACAATTGCCTCAGAGGCAACAGCAAGTGCCCATTCAGAGGCAGAAAGTGCCCATAACGGAATAGGACTTGTGAAACTAATGGGACGTAATTCAGGTTATATTGCAGCCCTAACAACGATTGCCAATAATGATGTAAATTTTTGTCTTGTCCCTGAGGCCGACTTTGATTTAGATGGAGAAGGTGGCTTTCTTGATGTCCTTGAAAGACGTTTAATTAAGCGTCATCATGCAGTTATTGTGGTTGCAGAAGGGGCAGGACAAAAGTATTTTGAAAACGAGACCGTAGAAAGAGACGCCTCTGGAAATGTACGATTAAAGGATATAGGTTTTTTTCTGAGAGAAAAGATTAAAGGGTATTTTTTAAAAAAAGGAATCCATGTTGATTTAAAATATATTGAGCCGAGTTATATGATTCGAAGTGTTCAAGCGGATGCGGATGATTCTATCTATACTGATAGTCTAGCCCGTAATGCAGTTCATGCCGGAATGGCGGGTAAAACAGATGTGCTGGTAGGAAATTGGTATAATATGTTGACATATGTACCATTATCACTTGTGGTTTCAAGGAAAAAGCGTTTAGATATTGAAGGGGATATCTGGCGGAGTGTCCTTTCTGCTACAGGACAACCACTGAAAATGATAAAATAAACATCTTTCCAAAATGGATATCGTATTCTTTAGGTATCCAGGGGCAAAAGAAGACAAAAATTTTGCTGTAGTGAGTTATTAGAACGAAGCAAAGATTTTTGTCTTATCACCCGCAAGATTATTTTGGAAAGATGTCTATTATTTTAGAAAAACCTAACTTGGAGTACTATAGATTTTCAGAAAAATAATTACAAAATAATAGAAGATGAGATTAGAACATTTTGTTGAGCGCCATAGGGAGACTTTTTGTAAATTTTCTTAGTGAAGCTTTCCGTTAAAAATTGCCATTGTTTGAGCGTAGCGAGT
>JAZDLJ010000092.1:0-3584 GCA_043802115.1 bacterium
CTTACAGGAAGGACAAGGACTCATAAAATAGTTAATATTCCAAAGATAGACGTACAGAATGGCTCCTTGATATTTGTAGAAATAACAAGGGGAAGGCAGCATTCTCTTGAAGGAAGGCATGATAAAACACGATAAAACCGGATTCATGTGTTCAAAAGTAAAGTGAATCACCTTACCCTCCCTTACCCATATCCTTTATATACATAAATAAATTTATTGGAGGGAAAGAAACGAAATGAAAGTCACAATCCTTACTCTCGGATGCAGGGTTAATCAGTCAGAGAGTGACATTATTGAAGGCAATCTTAAAAAATTTGGATGTTTTGTTGTAGATTTATCTGAACATCCAGATTACTGCATTGTAAATACCTGTACCGTAACAGCAAAAAGTGACTACCAGTCAAGACAGCTCATAAGAAGGGCTGTGAGAGCCGGCGCTAAGGTTATTGTCACTGGCTGTTACTCTCAATTGAGGTCTGAGGAAATAAAAAATATCCAAGGCGTATTCAGGATCGTAAACAACACTAATAAATTAAGTATTATCAATATGATAGTTAATAATAATGAAAGTATAACTTTTACTTCTGGAAGTAGGTCCAGGCCTTATCTGAAGATACAGGATGGGTGTAATTTTTCATGTACTTACTGTACTGTGCCTTTTGCTAGAGGAAAGTCAAGGAGCCTTGGTACTCTCGAAGTCATTCACCGAGCCAGAGAGATTGAGGCTGCTGGTTACCATGAGATTGTACTTACTGGAATACACCTTGGTTTATACGGATATGATTTAAAACATAAATCAAAACTTTCAGAAATACTTAAAACCCTTTTAAATAAAACAAATCTTAAAAGAATCAGGCTCAGTTCTATTGAGATTAAGGAAATTGATAATGAACTTATAGAACTTCTTCAGGAAGAAAGGATTTGCAAACACATACATCTGCCGCTTCAGAGTGGTGATGATGATATACTGAGTGTTATGAATAGGATGTATTCATCCAAAGATTATTTATCTATTGTTGAGAATATAATTAAAAAGGTATCTGATATAGCTATAGGCACTG
Organism: bacterium; assembly: GCA_043802115.1. GTDB lineage: Bacteria > SZUA-182 > SZUA-182 > JAZDLJ01 > JAZDLJ01 > JAZDLJ01. The sequence continues at coordinate 1,062 of JAZDLJ010000092.1, forward strand.
ATGTAATTGTTGGATTTCCAGGAGAAGGCGATAGGGAGTTCAAGAATACAAAGAGACTACTTGATTCTCTACCGATAACATATATGCATATCTTTCCTTTCTCACCAAGGCCAAATACCTTCGCCTACAAATTGGCTAACCAGAACACTTCATCTGTCAAGAGTGAGAGGCTTAGTGAGCTGAAGGCTTTAAGTGACAGGAAACGGATGGCATATATGGTATCACAGGTAAACAAAACCCTTGATGTTATTATAGAAGAGAAGGGTACAGATCACACATCCCTTGGTACATCGAGTAACTACTTGAAGGTAAAGATGTTTTCTAATGGATACCCCAAAGGAGCCCTTGTAAGAGTAAGAATTTCTGGTATTGAAGAAAATTGCCTGAGAGGAGACTCGGTTGAGAACGAAAAACATGTTGATTTTAAATAATTATTTGTATGCCTAAATCCTGTTCACGGATGATAGAACCTGCATTTCTCAAAAGCCACGATAAGTTCTAGACACCTTTAATAACAGTTTACTAACAATCCCTGTTCATATGTAATGTCTGATAAGATATATTATGTAAAATAATAAAGGAGCTTTTTGGCATCATTTTTATTTTTGATCTTCCTCTCAAATTGTTCCCTCTTTAATTGAATTATTACTTCCCCTAACCTGTGCCCCTTTATTTTAGTAATTCGTGATATTTCTATAGGACTTAAAAGACCTTTTTTCCATATTTTCTTAAACTTATCGTATTCTTTGAATAAGTCAAATCTCCCCTTTAAAATAAGGACATCTAATGATGAGTCTCTTGATTTAAGAAAAATATCGAATAAATTATTCGTTTTAAATATTTTCATTCCTTTATGAGTCAACATTATCCTTTTTATAATAACATTACCCATTTTAATCTTCGGGAATAAGTCAGGAATAAAGGGCTTATCTTGTAAGAGTAAAGCCTCTAAACGAAGTAATCCCTTGTAAGTAAGATTCTGAGAAAATAATTTTTGAAGTTGAACTTTAACTTTTTTGGGAAGTTTTTGAAGTTTTGCATCAAGTCGAGAAATTTCTTTAATATTGTGCAATAAGATAATTTTAGGAATAGATAGAATAGTTTTAAGGAGACCGTCAACGAGTGCCATCATAAGATACTTTGCTGGATTATCTGAGTTCAACACATGGAAAAGTTCAAAAGTTATTCTTTCAGGAGACGTCTTTTTAATCCTTTTATGAAGCATTTTTATTGACTTTCGTGTGCCTTCCTCTATTGTGCCATTTAACTCAGCTGCAAACCTGTAAGCTCTGAGTATTCTTAAGGGGTCAGAGATCAAATTCTTATCAGAAAGAGAACGGACCTTTCTCTTTTTTATATCTTCCAGACCGTTATGGGGGTCTATGATTCCAGTATGAGGAGACCAGGCAATTGCATTCACGGTAAAATCCCTTTTTGATAGATCTTCTTCAAGTGGGCCCATTGGTTTAGAGAAATCAAAAGTAAGGCCATCTTTTAAAGCTAGTCTGATTGTTTCTCCTTTTTTAAACTCGACTACAGTACCATTAATAACTTCTCTGATTTCGTTAACAAAGTTTCTTATGTCATGAGTTACAATATAGTCCCTATCTGTAGAACGTAAACCCCTTAGGGCATCACGGATATAGCCTCCCACGAGATATAAATCCTTCCCCCTACTCTTTTGGAATATTATTGCATTATATCTGTCTTTGAGTATCTTGTCGTTGAACTTTTTTGATAAAATTAGCATAGATAATAATATCACATAATATCGGTATCTAAAATCTAAGCTTGACGATGATGAAGAGGGTTTGATACGATTTTTTTATGAAGAAGGCTGTTAAATAGTTATAAGTAATCAATAAAAATGAGTCAACTATTTCAGATTTCTGTCTTGATAATTTAAGGCAGGATAAAGGGAATAATGAAAAGGTAAAAATTATGAAGATTTTGGTAAGGGTAGTTTTCATATGGTTACATCTTCTTTTTTTACATACGGTATGCTATTCCGAAACAGGCGAGAACATATTTATTTTATATAGCATCAAGGCTGAAGCAGGCGATGGCAGTGGAGTTAATGTAATGCTGCGTGTGGGCAAGCTTGCAAAAGGAGAAATTTATATTATATCAGGATTACATGCTAAAGGGAATTTTATTCAGGAATCACCAAGAGAAATGATAATAGTCTCCAACGGGTTTGCAAAGATTCTTACAAAAGATCAGTTGCCCCTTAATATTGGTGGTGAATTTTTTGTAGATAATCTATTAAATCTGACTGTAAAAGGGAGCTGGGATGGTAAAAAGGAGGGCGCTGTGCACATGTTGATGGGAAGAATTACCATGTTTGATTATGAGTTTGTTTCAAATAGCAATTACCCACTCATATTTAAAATGACACGAGATGGTTATGTATATCAGGATGGTACAGGCAGAGTGAAAGACTTAAAAACCGGGGAAGTTTATATTTTGGTCGCTATACGGGAAGATATGGAAAAATATCAGGGAGGATTAATTGATAGGCTA
>JAZDLJ010000095.1:0-8309 GCA_043802115.1 bacterium
TTTCGCCCTTTCAGGGCTTAAAAATGTTGGGTAATCTTTTCCCAGGGCGTTGCCCTGGGCTGATATATAACGCCCTTTCAGGGCTAAAGACTAAAAAAAAATTGCCCTGAACATTATTACCTTACTTTTTGAAGAGGATACCTCCAAACTTTGATTTTTCTGAGATAGTGTAGGTTAGTTTTGTAACTAACTGTTTAGGCACAAAGTGACAAAGGAGAAAAAATGCCATCTATACCCAAAAAAGAAGGCAAAAACCTCAAGATAGAGACACAACTTAAAGAATTAAAAAAAGAAAATGCTTATCTGAAAGAAAAGCTTAACACTATTAAGCTCCATCTGGGACGAAGAAAATCTCCTCGAATAGATATACAAATAGAAATAAATTATAAAGTGGGGAAAAAAGTTTTTTCTGGGATTACAAAAAATATTAGCGAAGGTGGCTTATTTCTGGAGACAGATCAGACAATCGATACCGACACCGATCTCCTTCTAACCTTTGGACTTATCTCTGAAGATCAAATAGAGGTTAGAGGACTTGTCGTTTATAATTTTTCAAATGGAATAGGAATTAAATTTCTTGGACCAAAACGATCTTTACATAAAATAAGATTAATGTTAAAAACTATTAGTAATCTAAATGCAATGATAACTAAGTGACCGACCATAATTACTTATAACTTTTGCGTAAGCGCCTTGGATTACTTTTTCAAATTTTTTTTAGTGAAGCTTCTTGTTAAAAATTGCCTCTGTTTTAGTGAAGTAATTTAGGGAAGCAAGCTTAAAAAATTGAAAAAGTAACCTCTGGAGCCAAGCAAAATGTGATAAGTTTTTATGGTCGCTCACTTAGCTAGGGAGTTGTTAACCAACTTAAAATTATAGTGGATTTCCTATGGAAAATAAATGGGTAACATATTGTAATTGCGGTTTTGGTTCTGAGTATGCTGTTTGTCAGGGAGAGGTGATGTACTGCTCTATTTGTAATAATGAGATAATAGTTCCTGAGGTAAAGGCAAGATTATTAGAAGAAAAAAAAATAACCCAAAAAGTAAAAAAAACAAAAGATATCCATATTGTTGATGATCAGGCATTTGTAAGACAGATGTTTATCTATATCCTTACTAACAATGGGTATCGAGTAGAACAGGTAGAAAGTGGGCTTGAAGCTATAAAACACATCATACATTTAAAAAATATTAATAATACTATGCCTCTTATAATCTTAGATATTTCGATGCCTGGTCTTCTTAATGGGATACAGACACTAGGAGTGTTAAGCACTATCCAGGAAGATATCGAGGTATTTGTAGTAACCTCTCTACCTCCTAATAACGAACTAATAGCAGATTTAAAAAAATATGGGGCAAAAAAATATCTAAATAAGAGTGCAAAAAGTTTCGATAAACTTCTTTTGGAAAATATCGAGTAGAAGGACTATCTTACTGCAAAATCCCGCATAAAATCACAAAGCGCCTTTACACCCTCCTCTGGCATAGCATTATAGATAGATGCCCGCATTCCTCCAACTGATCGATGCCCTTTAAGTTGGACCATCCCACGACTCTTAGCCTCTTTTAGAAACTGTTCATCCAATTCTGGCTTCTTGAGCGTAAAAGGGACATTCATCAGGGAACGGTTCTCCTTGGCAACTGGAGATTGATATAAATCACTTGAGTCAATAAGATCGTAAAGTAATTTTGCTTTCTTAATATTTTTTTGTTCTATAGCCTCCAAGCCACCCTGATTCTTCAACCACTTAAAGACCAAACCTGCAATATAAATAGCATAAGTCGGGGGGGTATTGTACATTGAATCATTATTAGACTGAATCTTATAATCAAAAATTGTAGGAGTACCTGGCAGGACAGTACCTATTAGATCTTCTCGAACAATAACAATGGTAAGACCAGCCGGGCCAATATTTTTCTGGGCACCTGCATAAATAACACCAAACTTAGATACATCAATTGGTCGGGAAAGGATGTCTGAGGACATATCGCAGGCTATTGGCACATTGCCTGTGTCTGGAATCCAATGAAATTCTACACCTCCGATTGTTTCATTCGATGTGTAATGAACATAGGTGGCACCTTTATTTAACTTCCATCTAACCCTAGGAGGCACGTAGGTAAAATTAGCATCTCCACTTGTAGCTACAATGTTTACTTCACAATACTTCTTGGCCTCAGAGATAGCCTTTTTAGACCACTCACCTGTATGAATGTAATCAGCCGTTTTTCCCCCTCGTAACAAATTCATTGGCACCGCTGTAAACTGAGCAGTTGCCCCTCCTTGGAGAAAAAGGATCTTGTAATTTAAAGGGACATTCATCAGGCTTCGAAGATCGGCTTCCGCTTGAGACGCGATGTTAATAAATTCCTTCCCCCTGTGACTCATCTCCATAACCGACATCCCACTGTTATGCCAATCCAAAATTTCTTTCCCTGCTTCTTGTAAGACTTCTTCAGGCAATACTGCTGGTCCCGCACTAAAGTTATATACTCGATTCATTTTGGTTTCTCCTGCTGATGGGATTTTTTTTATTAAAAAAAAAATCTTCAGATTAAAAATGATTAAATATATCATAAAAATAATTTATTTTCTACTCATTTTTATTAACACTTTTATCTAACATGCTAAAAATTAAACTTGAATTCTATGATTAATATCTCTATAATTCCAAATCGATAGTAAAAATTTCTTTGCAACTTTTTGATATTCCAAGGTCTCGTCCTATGGACGGATTTTTATTTATCTCTCCCTCCAGGAGAAACTAGGGGCAATGCTGTTGACTTAAGGAAATAAGAGTAATATTCTACGTAAATTGAGGCATCCTTCATTTGTCAGATTACATTTATTTAAAAGATTGCCACAGAGGACACAGAGTTCACAGAGGAAAAACAAAATAAAATAATACGTTAATTGAGAAGTCTCTGTGTCCTCTGTGGTAAAAAACATTTTAAAAATGTAAACAATTTTTGGCCTAAATGAAGGATGCCCATTAGACATCTTTCCAAAATAAATACCATATTTACTAGGAGAGAAGAGAAAAATTTTGCTGGAGAGAGTTATTAGGAGACTTTTTGTAAATTTTTTTAGCGTAGCTTCCCGTTAAAAATTACCATTGTTTGAGCGTAGCGAGTTTTGGTAATTTAGGGAAGTAAGCTTAAAAAATTCAAAAAGGCTCCGCTAACGAACGAAGCAAAGATTTTTCTCTTCTCTCCTACTTTAATAAAGATTATTTTGGAAAGATGTCTATTATTAAAATAAAATTTCCTATACGTTTAAATTAATGGTGAAAGGGTGAATTAGTATGAATAAAGATTACTTCCTTGGCCTTGACATTGGATCAGTTAGTCTTAAGACGGCTATCATTGACAAAGATAAAAACATTATTGACGTTTCTTACACCAGGATTAATGGGCAACCAGTCCTTACTACCTATAAAATTTTGGAAGACATCTTTTCCAGGTTTTCTCCAACATATATAAATAAGATTGGGATTACAGGCTCTGGAGGAAAATTCATTGGTGAACTATTGGATGCCTGTTTTATAAATGAGATTATAGTCCAGGCTCGAGCCACAGGCTTACTCTATCCAGAGGTCAAGACAGTTATTGAAATCGGAGGGGAAGATTCAAAGCTGATCCTCCTGGCTTATGATAAAAATCTTGGAACCTCAAATATAGTCGATTTTTCTATGAATAATGTCTGTGCTGCGGGCACTGGTTCATTCCTTGATCAACAGGCTCATAGATTAGATATCTCGATTGAGGAAGAGTTTGGACAATTAGCCTTAAAATCTAAAAATCCTCCCCGCATTGCTGGTAGATGTAGTGTCTTTGCTAAATCTGACATGATCCATCTCCAACAAGAGGCTACCCCTGATTACGATATAGTCTCTGGCCTCTGTTATGCAATGGCTAGAAACTATAAAAGTACAATCGCTAAAGGTAGGAATATCCAAAAAAAAATTGCCTTTCATGGAGGAGTTGCAGCAAATAAAGGAATGCTTAGGGCATTTGAAGACATCTTTGAATTAGGACCTGAAGAATTAATAATACCTAAATATTATGCAGTGATGGGGGCAATCGGTGCAGCTATAACAATTGCAGAGGATAAAAAACATGAAAACATTACGGTATCCCTTAATAAAATCAACTCATTTCTCCAAATGCCCCTTCAAACAAAGGCTGAATTAGAATCTTTGAGCTTTTATAAAGGAGAAAAAACCAGCTTAAGCAAAATGCTCCCCCCTTCCCTCTTTCAAAAACTTATAAAAAAGATGCCTATATACCTTGGAATTGATATAGGTTCAATCAGTACTAATGTTGTAGCTATTGATGAACATAATAACCTTCTATCTAAGAGATATCTGATGACTGCTGGCCGTCCTATTGAGGCTGTCCGAAAAGGATTGACTGAGGTAGGAAAAGAGGTTGGGACTCATATCGAAGTAAAAGGAGTAGGAACAACTGGATCAGGAAGATATATGATTGGGGACCTAATCGGAGCTGATATAGTAAAGAATGAAATTACTGCCCAGGCAAGGGCTGCTGCTGAAATTGATCCTGACGTAGATACTATCTTTGAGATTGGAGGCCAGGATTCAAAGTATATTAGTTTAAGTAATGGAGCCATTGTTGATTTTGAAATGAATAAGGCATGTGCTGCAGGGACAGGATCATTTTTAGAAGAACAGGCAGAACGACTCGGGATAAACATCAAAGAAGAATTTGGGGCGCTTGCCTTATCAGCCCCATCTCCAGTGTCTCTTGGAGAAAGATGTACAGTCTTTATGGAATCGGATCTTGTCCACCATCAGCAGCAAGGGGCACCCAAGGATAATCTTGTAGCAGGATTAAGTTATTCTATTGTCTATAACTATCTTAATCGGGTAGTTCTCGATAAAAAAATAGGGGATCACATCTTTTTCCAAGGTGGGGTAGCAGCCAATAAGGGAGTAGTTGCGGCCTTTGAAAAAGTTACTGGTAAACCAATAACCGTCCCTGAACATCATGATGTCACAGGGGCTATCGGAACCGCTATAATTGCTAAGGAAGAAAACACTAAAGGTTATAGTAATTTTAAAGGCTTTGACCTTTCTCAACGTGAGTACTCTATCGCCTCATTTGAGTGTAAAGAGTGCGCTAATCTCTGTGAAATCAAAAAAATATCTATTAAAAATGAAACAGACCTCTTTTATGGCTCACGTTGCGAGAAGTACAATATTAAAAAACAAACCAGCGCCTCTAATGATATACCAAATCTTTTTCAAGAGCGAGAACAATATCTCCTAACACCATATAAAAAAAACCCTCACCCAACCCTCTCCCAGAGGAAGAGGGCTACTGATCAAAACCCTCTCTCCCTGGGAAAAGACAGGATGAGGGGAACCATCGGTCTCCCACGGGCACTATTCTTCCATGAATTTTATCCCTTTTGGCAGGCATTTTTTATTGAATTAGGCTTCAAGGTAATCTTATCAGATCAAACCAATAAAAATATTATAAATATAGGGTTAGAAAAAATCCTTTCTGAGACCTGCCTGCCGATCAAGGTAACTCATGGTCATATCCAAAATCTGTTGGATAAAGATGTAGATTATATCTTTTTACCAAGCCTTATAGATGTGAATAATGATGATCAAAAACAGAGGAGTAGCCTTAGTTGCCCCTATGTCCAGGCCATACCCTATATTATCAAATGTGCCTTTAATCTTAATCAAGCCAGGACTAAATTTATTACCATACCTCTTTATGTCCAATTTGGCTCTCATGATTTTATAAAGGCATTATCTGATCTTGCTAGGATGGTTGGTGTAAATAATAGACACCAAATCAAAAAGGCATTTAACTGTGCCTCCAAGTTTCAACAGGAATTCTATAATAAAATTGAACAAAGAGGGCAGGAAGTATTGGATGGCCTGAAAAATGATAATCAAGCCCTTGTTATTGCCAGTAGGTATTACAATGGATGTGACAATGGGATCAATCTCAATTTACCTAAAAAATTAAAAGGTCTTAATATTATTGCTATCCCTATGGATTTTATACCATTACATCTTTATGTTTTGGCAGATGAGTGGCCTAATATGTATTGGCGATATGGTCAAAAAATTCTAAAGATTGCAAATTTAATTAAAAACGATCGGAGACTTAATGCTATTTATCTTACTAATTTTAGTTGTGGACCAGATTCTTTTCTTTGTAGATTCTTTTCTGAACAGATGGGAGACAAACCATTCCTTCAAATTGAGATTGATGAACATAGCGCTGATGCCGGGGTAATAACCCGTTGTGAGGCATTTCTTGATAGTCTAAAAAATATAAAACCAAGTTCAAAAAAAATCAAGGCCAAACTATCCGATAAAGTCTATAGAAATGTTACTACACAGAAAAAAACCCTTTATATACCATATATGTCAGATCACGCCCTGGCTATTAGAGCTGCCCTGCTTGGTTGTGGCATCCCTGCCGAGGTGATGCCTGAATCTGATGTAGAAACCCTCCTTTGGGGTAGAAAATACACAACTGGTAAAGAATGCTACCCATGCATTATAACTACAGGAGATATGGTCAAGTTTACTAAAAGACCTGACTTCGACCCCAAAAAATCCGCCTTTCTTATGCCCTCTGGAGACGGCCCTTGTCGGTTTGGTCAGTTTTGCACCCTTCATAGGTTAATCCTTAACGAACTAGGGCTTGAAGATGTACCTATCTTCAACCCTAATCAAGATGCAGATTTCTACCAAGAGATAGAAGGAGGGGTTGGTAAGGATTTTAATCAAAAATGTTGGAAAGGTATAATTGCCGTTGATTTTCTTACCAAGTTACTTCACGAGATTAGACCTTATGAATCTAAGCCAGGGGAGACCGATGAGGTATATAACTATTATCTCTATAACCTATGTGAAAGTATAATAAATAACAAAGATACCCTAAAAGTTATTGAAGAGGCCAGACATGTTTTTAAGGAAATTAAGACTAATCAAAGTGGACAGAGACCTATTATTGGGGTTGTTGGCGAGATTTTTGTTAGAGCTAATAGATTCAGCAATAATAATATTATTAAGCAAATAGAAAACCTTGGGGGGGAGGTCTGGATAGCCCCTATATCAGAGTGGTTTTTTTACATCAATTATACAGGGAAGATGAAGAGTAGATTGAATAAAGATTTCTCCCTATACTTACGCAATTCTATTATTGATTGGTTTCAAAAACGTGAAGAACATCGTTTAACTAAATTAGTTAAAGGATATATAAAAAATTATGATGAGCCTCCCATAAAACAAACCCTCCAGTACAGTTTACCCTACATCCACCCATCCTTTGAAGGTGAGGCAGTCCTAAGCATTGGCAAGGCAATAGATTTTATAAAGAAAGGGGTTTCTGGAATAATAAGCACCATGCCCTTTACTTGTATGCCAGGGACAATAGTCTCAGGTTTCCTAAAAAAGTTAAAAGAAGACTATACTGATATCCCTTGTCTTAATATGACCTACGATGGGCAAGAAGAGACAAATGCTCAAATTCGGCTTGAGGCATTTATGTATCAGGCTAAACAATATAGGGTAACGAGATGATTTTTATCTCTTTACCCTATATTGTTTTTTTCCCTTGCAACAGGGATAAAATAGCTTTTTTACCTTACCCCTGTTGCAAGGGTTAATTTTTTGATCATAAATTGTAGAAGAGACGATTTTTTTCTTAATATAATTATTAAGTCAGCCGATAATATATTTGTATTTCAAGTTAGAGGATAGTACTCCTAGTTAGGCTTTTCTAAAATAATGCAGGTTAATTTTGTAACTAACTATTTAGGCACAAAATAACAGAGGCACAGAGGCACAAAAAAAAACAAAAAACCTTAAAAAACCTGGCATCCTTCATTTAAGGCAAAAAGTAGTTTACACTTTTTGAATAACTACGAGATTGCTTCGTCGGCAAGCCTCCTCGCAATGACAGCAAATTAGTCATTGCGAGGAGTGTAACGACGAAGCAATCTCAAGTAGAAATGTAAACTGTCAAATGAAGGATGCCAAAAACTTTCGACCTGTACGATTAGAATTCACAACTCACTATGTTAAGGATAGTCTTATCCTAAGAACCTTATTGATTTCCTGAAAGGAAATATCATACTAGCCCAGGGTAAGCGAAGCGCAACCCTGAGAGCAGTAAAAAAACAAATAGCACTCTGAAGGAGTGCTTCATCTATAATAATATGATGAGCTTATTATAATTTATGAGGCACTCTTTCAGAGTGCTATCGGTATATAAATCATTACCTAGGGTTACGCTTCGCTCACCCTA
>JAZDLJ010000096.1:0-6444 GCA_043802115.1 bacterium
TCGCTACGCTCAAACAATGGTAATTTTTAACGGGAAGTTGCGCTAAAAAAATTTACAAAAAGTCTCCTAATAACTCTCTCCAGCAAAATTTTTGTCTTCTTTCCTAGTAAATATGGTATTTATTTTGGAAAGATGTCTAATTACTATTGTTAATATCTGTTATCAGAAAGGGCTATTATCCTGCACATGCTCATAAACGATGAAACGGAGTATGGTACCTATCTAGAACAAACCAAAACAAAGTCAGAAAAATAAAGAAACAAGCAATTTATTTTTTTTAGGAAGTTTAATATAGTTAAAACAACTACTGAAAAAGTATGAATAGGAAAAAATAAAAAAATCTTAAAAAACTTTGTGCCTCAGTGCCTTAACATACTAGTTTTAACTAACATAATCACTTGGAAAAACCTAAGTTGGAGTAGTCTATAAAGGGTGAGTGAAGGTTATATAGTCCTTTTGTAAGCTGGTCTCACTTTGAAGGATGCTTGAGCAATGGAAAAAAGACGTTTAGATGTTGAAGATAAAATTAAATCAGACGAAGGCCGAATCTTTGCCCAATGGTTACGTATCCTAAGTGAAAAAGAAGTTCCCTATGTTTTAGGCGGGGCATTTGCAACATATGCTTATACTAGTATCTGGCGAGATACAAAAGACCTCGATATCTTTCTTCCTCCTTTTTACTTGAAATCAGCCTTGTCTGAATTCGATAAGGCGGGTTATGAAACAGAAGTTCGGGACGTGTGTTGGCTAGCCAAGGTCTACCAAAATACCTACTTTATGGATTTGATTTTTGGGACATCAAGTAATCAACTACTCATTGATGAAAACTGGTTTGAACATAGCCATCCGATCAAAATCCTGGGTGTTCCTGCCCATCTAATTGCTATTGAAGAATTAATCGCATCCAAGATTTATATGGTTAAGCATGTTCGATTTGATGGTGCAGATATTGCCCACCTTATCCATAGTCTAAAAGGTAATATAAATTGGCAACAGGTCTTAAACCTAATTCATGATAATAAGGGAATACTCCTCTGGCACCTTATCTACTTTGATTTTGTGTATCCCGCCCTTTCAGATTATTTACCCAAGAAATTAATGGTCAATCTCTTTAAACAAATGCAGGAGGAATGGCTAGAGCTAAGAGATCCCAAGGTATTTCGTGGGATGCTCCTTGATCCTCAATCTTTTGCCCTGGATTGTGAGAAATGGGGTTATAAGGATGGCTGTGTATTATTTCCACTTGTAAATCACAAGGGAGAAAAGGTATGAGGATCGCTGCTATCGGTGACATCCACTGTAAAACTAATTCATTTGGATTGCTCAGACAACTCTTGGGAGATATTGAGGAAAAGGCTGATCTCCTTGTCCTGGCAGGAGATCTAACTAATATTGGACTTCCTGCTGAGATGGAGATTCTCCTGAAAGAGCTTGATTATTTTTGTCTACCAGTAGTTGCAGTCCCAGGTAATCATGATCATGAGAATGGTCAAATTAAGCTCCTGGTTAAGATGATGACAAGTCACAATATCTGCGTGCTTGATGGAACTGATTGCTTGATAGACGAAATAGGACTTGTTGGGGTCAAGGGTTTTTGTGGTGGATTTGGAAAGTTACATGTCCAACCCTTTGGGGAGCAAGCCCTTAAGGATTTTATCCAGGTAAGTATTAATGACACCTTACTCTTAGAAAAAGCGTTAAATGGTCTCAATTGTCAACATAGAATAGGGATACTCCATTATTCTCCAATAAAGGCAACCCTTATAGGTGAAGAACCTGAATTGTATCCCTTCCTAGGGTCATCTCTCTTTGCTGATCTATTTGATAGATATGGGGTTGATATAATTATTCATGCTCATGCCCACAATGGCTCACCTATAGGTTTTACCCCGTGTAAAATCCCTGTTCATAACGTCTCGCGTTTTGTCCAGACACGTTTTAATCAGTGTGCCTATTATCTTTTCGATTTAAACTGAGTGTTCTTCGGGTGGACAGGAATAGTGTCAATGACCTTATGTAATACATCACTCAATTCTTTTATCTCATAAGGCTTACTAAGCACCCCTTTAAAACCATAACGCTTATAGTCTGACATTATTGGGTCGTTTGAATATCCACTTGAGATAATTGCAGTAACCTTTGGATCTATCTCACATAATTCTTTAATGGTTTCCTTACCTCCCATACCGCCAGGCACTGTTATATCCAATATAACCGCATCAAATATCTGTCTTTTTTTTTTCATCTGGGCATAGAGTTTAACTGCTTCAGCTCCATCACGAGCGCAGATAACCTCGTAACCGAGATAGGTCAACATTGCTTCAACCATATCTCTGATATCTCCCTGATCATCCATAAACAGAATTCTTCCTTTACCAGAGAGATCTTTTTTCTTCTCATCCTCCCTTTCCTCAAGAATCTCTTTCTCTACTGCTGGAAAAAAAATGTGAAAAGTTGTTCCAACCCCAATTTTTGACTCCACAATAATATGCCCCTCATGTTTCTTGATAATTGAATATGTGATCGCAAGCCCAAGGCCACTCCCTTTTTGTTTTGTGGTAAAGTAAGGATCGAATATCTTTTTTAGATAATCTCCCGGCATCCCCATCCCATGATCCTTTATAGATATTTTTATATACTTACCCTCTTCTAAAAGATGCTCATCTTCTGCCCTGACGATTATATTTTCCGCCTTTATTTCAATTGTCCCACCTTCAGGCATTGCCTGATCAGCGTTGATTAGGATATTATTAATCGCCTGACTTATCTGCCCTTCATCGATTTCAGCCAACCAGAGGTTATCTGGAAGAGATAATCTACGTCTTACATTGGAACCACTGAGGACTAGATCTATAGAATTTTTTATTACTGTTGAAATAGCTGTTATTTTTCTCACGGGCTCTCCGCCTTTAGAAAAAGTGAGTAACTGTTGAGTCAAACATCTTGCCTGTTGAGACGCCCTTTCCGCAGATGTTAAGACTTCATAAGTAGGACTGTTGGACTTTAGATAGAGCTTTCCGAGAGAGAGATTCCCTATAATAGCAGTTAACAAATTATTAAAATCATGGGCTATTCCACCGGCCAGAATACCAAGAGATTCTAAACGTTGAGTCTTTTGTAATTCTTCTTCCATCCTCTTTCTATCGGTGATATCCCGAATAATTCCCATAATAGCAGTCTTTTTATTATAATTAATAACTTCAGTGGAGGCCTCGGCCTCTTTTATTGTCCCATCTTTATGTTTAATCTTTAATTCGCAGGAAAAATTTGTCCTTTCGCTTGTTAAACAAGATTCAATATATTCTCCTGTCTCACGATCTTTACACTCAGATGCTACTATATCTATAATATTTTTATCGTTCATTTCTTCAACTGTATAACCCAGAATCTCAGCCATAGCCTTATTTGCAAATTTACAGACCCTATCCTGGATAATAATTACTCCATCTTTAGCTTGCTCTACTAAGGTAGAATATTTTTTTTCTGATTCTTTAAGCGACTCTTCTGATTTTTTATGTTCCGCGATTTCCTGTTGAAGTTGCTCATTTACTTTTGTTAATTGAGCAGTCCGCTCTTGTATCAATTCTTCAAGGTGAAGTCGGTATTTCCTTAATTCTTCCTCTTTTTTCTTTTGGTCCATCTTTAATTTTTGTCTCTCCAGGGCCTTGGTAATAATGGCCAGTAAGTAATCAATATTAATTGGTTTAATTACATAACTGAAAACAGCGTCCTGCATCGCCTGAATGGCTGTATCCAATGAAGCGTGGCCTGTAATGATTACAACTTCAGTATCCTGATTAACCTTTTTGATTTCTGTTAAGACCTCGATTCCAGGCAAATCAGGGAGTTTCAAATCTATTAACGCTAAATTAAAGAAACTGACTATAGCAGCATTAATGGCTTCCCTCCCAGTACAAACACAAAAAGGTTCATATCCTTCTGCTGTTAAAATATCACTCAGTGTCTGACAGAAAGATGGTTCATCATCAACGATGAGAATTTTTTCTTTGCTCATAATTATCCTCTCAAATTTATAAATCTTACCATAAAGGCACTCCCTTTCCCCTCCTGGCTTTTAACAAGTATTTCCGCCCCATTTGCCTCTGCCAGGCTTTTGGAAACTGCTAATCCTAAACCAATACCCTTTGCCTTGGTAGTAAACAAGGGTTCGAAAATCTTCTCAAGATTCCCTGTTGGGATACCACACCCGTTATCAGTGAAACTGACCTCTGATAATTCATTCTTTATATTTGTAGATATCTGAATGACTCCTTCTTTATTCCCTATTGCCTGAACAGCATTTTCGATAAGATTTAAAAATACCTGGCCCACCTGAAGAGGGTCTATAGAAACAGGAGGCATATCTTTAACAAGATTTTTTATGATTGTAATATTTTGAGGGATTAAGTACCTGGATAATATTTCTGAGACTAATTGATTAAGGTCTGTTGGCTGACGAAGAGAAGGTTTGAGACGGGCAAAATCTAAAAGGTCTGTTATAATCTTATTGGCATTGTTTATCTCCCTTGTAATTATATTTATATTTTTCTTTACCGCATCATCTTTAATAACCTTCATTTTCATATTGAGAAAATAGCTGGCATTACTTATTACTCCCAAAGGATTGCGCAGTTCATGACCAACACTACTCGCTAACTGTCCTATGACAGCAAACCTTTCTTTACGGATTAGTGCTTCATTAGCCTCTTTAAGCTCTCTAGTCCTTTTCTCAACCCTTTGTTCTAAAGTACTTCGCGCTTCTTCCAAATGAGCAGCATATTTTTTCAAATCCTCCGCTGCTTTTCTACGTTGAGTTATATCACGCAAAAATTCTACTACCATTTTAGGCCTACCTTCTTTGTCTCTAAGAGCTACATTAGCCTTGCCCCAAAAATATTTTTTTTCTCCTTCTCCTGTGACAATCTCTGTCTCAAATTCGTGTGACTTCCCATCCTGAAAACATTTTTCAACAATACAGAGATCGCAGATATTCTTACGCTTGTGATAAACTGCATAACATTTTTTACCTTCCATCTCCGATCCAAACCACTGTTTAGCGACATCATTTGTCCAATAGATTGTAAAATCATTGTCAACCATCATCATAGCATCAGTAACTGACCCCAGTATATTTGCCAATTTTTCTTTGCTCTGACGAAGTTCCTCTGCAGATTCAGCAATTTTTTTTAGATATCTGGTCTCTGTTTCAAGTTCAGTTTTTTTCTTTTGAGTTATTATAAAACCAATTCCACCAGTCATGAACAATAAAAAAGCAAATCCCACAAGTCCGAATATATTTCGATTATGTCTGTGTATAGGCGCTAAAATTTCTGAATAAGGCATAACTAAGGATATAGCCCATTTTTTGTCTCCAATTATAATAATAGGAGTATAGGCTATAATCTTTTTTTCGGGTTTAATAACTCCTCTTTTGGATCTTGTGGTATCATAATAAATCGCTACTCCATTAAATCCCTTAGAACGTCTCTTGATAATATTTGTTACAAGAGACCAATCATAATGAGAAAATATTTGTTTGTTTTCTGCCAGAATTTCAAGGTCGGTTCTTCCTATATAATCCTTTCTTTGATGATAGATAAACATCCCATTTTCATCTATTAGATTTGGATAGCCTTCTTGTCCCACCTTGACTTGTTCAATAAATTTTTTGAAAATAGTATCAATGGAAATCATAATTCTAATTATTCCCACAAATCTACCCTTATAGAATATTGGTTCCAGGACAGAAATAGCCTGATTTCCTAACGCATTGATAAAAACCTCGCTTACATAAGTCTCATGTTTATCTATAATAAAAGCCAGGCCAAGTTTCTCTATATAATCCATTTTTCGTCTTTCCTTTTCATCCTTCCACAATGGATAGCTATACAACATAATTCCCTGGGAATCCAATAAACTAATCTCATCCATATCTTTTTTGTGTACTACATACCAGTTATTCAGGACAGAATATTCTATTTCTAATGCTCCTGATGGAATTTTTTCAACTAATGCCTTTTGAAATGAAGGTATACTGGCAATAGCCTTTAACGTTGCAGAATGTTCACTGATAAAATCTTCCAAATCCTTAGCAACTGCTCTGGTGGTTGTTAACAACAGTTGTTGGGTCTGAGAAGCTACTGATTTCTCAAAGATACGGATAGATCTATAAGCCAATAAAATAATTGTTATTACCATTATTAAAACTAATAAAATAATTATAATTGTTTTAAAGGTATCTTTTTTCATCCATTCTAACCCGTTTACAAATTGCTTATATACTACTCCAACTTAGGTTTTTCCAAGTGATTGTGTTGGTTAAAACCAGCATGTTAAGGCATAAAGGTATTGAAACACAAAGTTTTTTAAGATTTTTTTTGTTTTTTCCTTTGTGCCTCTGTGCCTTTGCTACTTTGTGCCTTAACAGTTAGTTACAAAATTAAC
>JAZDLJ010000373.1:0-2600 GCA_043802115.1 bacterium
ATTTCCTGAGTTAAGATTTAAATTCAATCGCAAGGAAGAAACGCAAGATGTAACTGTCAATAAGGAAACAACCAAAAAAGAATTTAACAGCCAATATACTTTCATAAAAGCCTTTAAATTAAAATTTAATTATAAAGATACCCTCATCGATGATCTGACCAATAATAACTCTGATACGGAACAAGATACCATCAGTTTCGATACATCATTTAAACATACTTTATTAAGTAAAAAATTCAAACTCGATGGGGACTATAAAATAGAAAAAGATAATGACAAAAACTATAGCCAAAATAATATTACAACTGAAAATAAAACGACCACTCATACAGCCAGAGGGAAAATTACGTATTTACCTACCAGGGCCACGGAAATATCAACAAATTATGATTATAAACTTACAACAGATCACATAGCCAAAACTGATACAACCGAACACTCTATTAAAGAAGAGATCAACCAAACCTGTCTTAATTGGTTAAAATTATCGGCTAGAGTTGATTATACACAGGATGATTTTTCCAAACCAGCCAACCGTATGGAAGAATATAAAACGGATACTTATGGATACAGAGGCCAGGTTCAAGGGAGACCTATTGATTGGTTAGATCTGACAGCAAGATATGAAACTGAAAATTCAGATGCGGATTATAGAGATGATGCCCAAGATAAAAAAACCAAAAAAGACTCCATTGAAGGTAATTGGAAAACCACTTTTCAAGATTTCATGAATATAACAACCAATGTGGATGTAAAGCAATCCAATGAAAAAGAAAATAAACAAAAAAAATCTCAGCAAGATGAGTATAAATTTAATTTACAAATTGAGCCTATAAAAAAATTGACTTTTCAACCCTCGTACGAACAATCAACAACCAAAAATTATTTAAGCACTCCTGAAAAAGAAGATCGTACGGCAACAGGTTTTAATACGAATCTTAATTTAGATATCACACCCAAATTAGTACTAAAACTAAGCGACAATATTCAACAGACAACCACCAAAGTAATTGAAGAAGGAATAATTACTTCTACCAAAGATAAGACGATTGAAAACGATGCGACCTTAACATGGGATCCCACAACAAGAATCAATATAGACACCAGATACACATATAATATAACAGACAGTTCTACAGATGATATTCCGGCATATGCAGACAAGTCATATAGCTTAAAGATTAATTGGACTATTTTAAAAAATTTAAAATTAACCTCTAGCTTTACTTTTGATGATAAAGGGGCAGGAGGTTATGATGAAGAAAGCATAGATTCCAACTTAAGATATAATTTTTTAAGAGATTGGAATCTCACCCTTAAGTATAAAACAGCGACAACATTTTCTTCACCGGCACAAGAAAATCGTTCTATGAGTGTTCAATTAAAAGCTCGTTTTTAAAAACGGTTAACGATCAACAATAAAAGAAAGGGGGTGAATATAATGACTATAGATAAAAGCATAAACAATAATATGAAATTAAGAAAGGAGGAATATTTAATGAATAGACTTATCAAATATTTAATATTATTATCAATAAGCCTTGCTTTTCTAACAGGCTGTGGAGTAACCACAAGAATATACACCAGAGGATCGGCCTCTATAAGAAAATCAGCCTGTATTCTGCAACCGGAGAGTTTAAACAAAGATAAGGATGCAGGCCTTAAAGTCAGAGAACAATTAGCTACGGAACTTTTAGTACGCCATGTATTCGGTAATATTGTAGACCTGGGAGTGACCGATGATGCTGCAAGGAAACTCAAAATACGCGGGACAACAGAACTTGGCAAAGATACTTTAAAAGCGCTTGGAGAAGAATTAAGCGTGGATTCGATAATTTTCGGTTCTATCCCGGAATTTGGTAAAGATTCTAAGGATCGAGAAGGACGAGTAGAAGTCAGCATAAACCTGACTATGGTCGATGCCCATTCGGGAGAAACTCTTTGGAAGGGTTATAGTTCTAAAGTAGCCAAGGTTACGCTAAGTGAAATATTTGGTATTACTGCCGGGCCTACCCCTCTGGAAGTTTCCAGGGATGTAGTTAGAGATTTTGTTTCAAATTTAAAATCGGAACTACATGATTATAGTAGTGATGAAGATAGTTTTGCTTATACTTCTGCCCCGGGTGAACCGATAATAACAGGAGGAGGAGAAGTTCCACCAGCAGGAGAAACTACCGCTACTGAGGATATGGGAACGGGAGAAGACGGCGCTCCTTTACCAACAATGGTTCCTTTAAGGAGGAAAAGAAGATGATAGGTATTAAAAAATTAATGAAAGCTCTTATTATATTTATCTCTGCCCTACTATTGACAAATTTTATGGTTTGGGCTGAAGATAGTAAAAAGGAGACCTTTCAAATTAATCCGACATTAACAATAGATAATCCACAAGGCCTGGAGGATAAAAAAACGGAAAAAAGGATGAAGCTACTCCTCAGGACAACCAGCCGGCCTATGAAGTAAGATTATCTTTCGGAGGTTATGGTATTGGTACGGGTTATTTTAATGCTCCTTCAGGCATAGCTATAGATAGTGAAAAAAATATATATATCTTAGATCGTAACAACCAGAGGGTACAAAAATTTAACGAAAATGGGGAT
>JAZDLJ010000376.1:0-5911 GCA_043802115.1 bacterium
TTTAATGATGAAAATCTCTTTATAATTGAAGAACGATTGGCCCAGACCTTTATTCGTCAGAACCTGCCTAATCTCTTAACTTATTTTTCTATCTTTGGGGCAGAGAAACTAAAGTCCTATAAGATTAGGGCAATTGCGCCAAAACTTAGTCTTTCTTTAGGTCATGGCCTTAATTTCCTTGAGGGAGAGGCTAACTTAGAGTTTGATGGAGAATTTATCCCTCTCTTTGAGGCCTTAAATCAGTATCGTAAGAGTTCCTACATTCAATTAAATGATGGAACACAGGCTATTGTAAATCAGGATTATATCAACAAACTCGAAAGGATATTTAAGAAGAAAAAAGAAAAAGTTAGCATTTCTTTCTTTGATCTCCCAATTGTAGAAGAACTTATTGAGGAGAAGATTGCCCAGGAGTCCTTTACACATTCTCGAGAGATATTCCTTGGTTTTAATAAGCTAAAAGAGGCTAAGGCTGCTATACCAAAATTAAAGGCAGATTTAAGACCTTATCAGGAACAGGGCTTTAAGTGGCTTAATTATCTACATCAACATGGTTTAGGAGGCTGTCTTGCTGACGATATGGGCTTAGGGAAGACCTTAGAGGCCATCTCTCTCCTTTCTACCATTTATCCCAGGAACAAGCTCCCCTCTTTGATTGTTATGCCAAAGAGTCTTCTCTTTAATTGGGAAACCGAGATTGATAAGTTTAATCCTAATCTCTCACACTATACCTATTATAGTAATAACCGTGACCTGGAGACAGCCAAGAAAAAAAATTTAATCTTAACCACCTATGGAATGGTTCGAAACGATATCGAAAAACTTAAGGAAGAGGAATTCTATTTCATTATCCTTGATGAATCTCAACAGATCAAAAATCTTGAATCGCAGATATCCAAAGCTGTAATGCTGCTCAAATCGAAACATCGTTTAGCCCTTAGTGGTACTCCCATAGAAAATAATCTAGGTGAATTATATTCACTTTTTAGATTTTTGAATCCAGCTATGTTTGGCTCTATTAATGACTTCAACCGTTTTTATGCTGGTCCTATCCAACAACAAAATGACAAAGAGGTTGTCCATGAGTTAAAAAAGAAGATATACCCCTTTATCCTTCGTCGGCTTAAAAAAGATGTCTTAAAAGACCTCCCTGAAAAAATTGAACAAACCCTATTTGTAGATATGACCGATGCGCAAAAAAAACTTTATGAGGCACGTAGAATCTTTTATCAGCAGACAATTAAAGAACAGATCGGAAGAAATGGGATTCAGAACTCCCAGTTTTACATCTTTCAGGCCCTAAACGAACTTCGTCAGATTGCCTCAATCCCCGAGGCTAAAAGTGAAGGTCAGATTGATTCTCCAAAACGAGAGGTGCTGATAGAAAGTATTATGGATGCAGTTTCCAATGGCCATAAGGTCTTAGTTTTTGCCAATTTTTTAAATGCCATTGAATATATTGGAGAGGATTTAGAAAAGAGAGGGCTTGAATATCTAGTCATGACTGGGGCCACGCAGGATAGAAAGGCCCTGGTAGAACGCTTCCAAAATGATCCTCAGATAAAGGTATTTTTAATGACCCTGAAGACAGGTGGTATTGGTTTAAACCTAACAGCAGCAGACACAATCTTTATCTTTGATCCCTGGTGGAACAGATCGGTTGAGAATCAGGCTGTTGATCGTACTCATCGGATCGGTCAGGATAAGACTGTTTTTAGTTATCGGCTAATAACCAAGGCATCTATTGAAGAAAAAATCTTACAATTACAAGAAAAAAAGAAGGAATTATTTGAGAATATTATCTCTGCTGATAGTGCTTCTCTAAAATCTCTTACAGAAAATGATGTTGAATTTATCTTAGGGTAGAAGGATAGAGCTAAAATGAGCTAAAGTTCGAACTTAAGCTTATTTTAAACTTAAAGTAAAAACTATGTCAGATAGTAAAATAATAAATATCATAAAATTAAAAGATGTTCTTTTCAAACACTATTCCAGCGACATCCTGCAATCTTTATATGACAGTTACTTAAACCGTTTTGTACAAGAAAATAGTAAAGAATTAAAAGAGTCCGGGTATAAATATCTATCCTCATTTTTTGAAAAGAGAAAGATAAAAATAGGCGAATTGGTCGATCTTTTAGTAATTATTTATAGTAAACAGAATCTAATTAAAAAACTGTTATCAATCTTACCTCCAACAACTGCCAGGATATTTGATACCCTTGTCTGGAATGGGGCTAGAAAGGTTACTGAACTTGAAAAGGAGTTAAAAATTAAGCTCCTTGAGGAACCTCAAGGAAAGTTTTTCTATTATAGCACCTTAAAATACACAGAAAAATCTTATTACTTCTTTTGCCTTAGTAATGATCATGGCCATTATTATTCTTCTGATGGATATACAATCTTTCTTCCTGATAAGATTCGTGATGCTTTGAAATCTCATCTAACCCCGCCTGAGGATTATAATCTCCATCCTCTCAGTCAGATTGGAAAAACAGATTTCCTTTATGAAAATAACGATGAAATCCTCAGGGAATTACCCATTCACTATGAATACATCCGACAAGGGCAAATGAAGTATTCTAAAAACGGGAAGCCTTTAAAGACCTCTCTCCAGATGCTAAGGCAGTATGTTACAACTCGTGAATTTTATGAAGTAAAAGGACGAAAGGATTTAGAGTTATTAAAAACAAATTTAATGATTGCCTTAGTTAAATCTACTAAAAATGATGTGCCCGGTTCAAAAGATACCATTGTGTTATTGAGACAGGTGATTGGCAGTTATACTAAAGGAGATAAATATCGCTGGAATCTTGATAATATCTTATTTCACCTAAAGGGAAGGTCACAGATGGATATGGATTACTGTTTTACTAATAAAGATATTAATTCCACCCTCCTCTTACTCTTAAAAAACCTCCCTCTTGGAAGTTGGATATCTATAGACAATCTCCTCAAGTTCATCATCTATCGAGATATTGATCTGATGTTTATTAAAAGAGAGAGAGTCGCAGATTATCTTTACTTTACAGCTAAATTTAAAAGCGATGGTTTTGATCGAAGGGTTAGTATAGCCGGTGAATATTTCAATAAAGGTCTTATCTTTCCCCTTGTTAAAGGGAATATGTTTTTATTTGCCTCTTTAGGATTAATAGATATTGCCTATAATCTTCCTAGTAATGATCTGGATGTCCAAACAATAGATAAAGAATATCTTTCGGTTTTTGATGGGGTTAAATATATACGTTTAACTAATCTTGGGGCGTATGTTATTGGTAAAATTCAAAGTTATACCCCTGCAATTCAGACAGAAAGTGCAAAAGGAGAGATTATATTAGATCATAACCGTTTAATCCTTACCCTTAATGGAGAGGATAAGATAAAGAGAATGACCTTAGAAAGATTGTCTGAGAGGATAGGTGAAAACCGTTATAAACTCGATTATACATCATTTTTACAGGGATGTGGAAAAAAAAAGGACGTAGAACAAAAGATCAATCTCTTCAAGAGAGCAGTTTCTTCTAATCTTCCTACTATCTGGGTAGATTTTTTTGAAGATGTCTTAGCTCGGATACACCCCCTTACGAGACAGGAGACGTTTCTTACATACAAGATTTCAATGGATAAAAATCTTATCCATCTTATTGCCACTGACAGTATTCTAAAAAAATACATCCTCAAGGCTGAAAATTATTACATCCTAATCGAACAAGAGAATTTTAATAAGGTAAAAAACAGGTTAGAAAGTCTTGGGTATTTGGTTTAGATTGTCACCTTTATTTTTGTTGAAATGAAAGGCTACTTTGATGGCTGAAGAAAAAAAGGGTTGTTTTGGTTGCCTGACTTCGATATTTTCATTCATTTTTTTTATCGTTACTTTATTAACCCTTTTTTGGATATTAAAGAACGTCTTCACCATTCCATCTGAAAAAAAAATCCCAATTTCGAAAACAGCCTCTAGAGATTGTCGTAAAAAGTTAGCCAGTCTTACCTTAATTGATAAAAATTCTGTCAGTTCAATCTTCCTAAAAGAAATAGAACTAAATTCTTTTTTCCATGAAGAGCTAAATAATTCGGAAAAAAAACAGGCTATAAGTGATATGTCTATCGACGTTGAAAAAGATAACCTTGAATTATCCGGGACAATTAGTTTATCAGAACTATCTTTCTTTAATAATGTAAAGCTAGCACGCCTGGGAAATTTTCTAGCTAGTAAAAAGCTTAGGATTAAAGTGAGCGGCGATGTAAGAATAAAAAAGGGAAAACTAGTATTTGAACCCGAAAAAGTTACTTTAGGAAAACAACGTTTTCCTGTTGCTCTGATAGTTCCACTGATGAAAAAAATAAATGAACAGATGTTCGAGTATGAATTACCTCCCAGTATATCCGACCTGCGATTAAAAAAAGATACTATACTACTCCAAGTTAGGTTTTTCTAGGCATGGCTTATGCATATAACTTAGAGATTAAGCAAAGATTTCTGCGAACTTATGCAAAATGCGTACCAGGAAAAACCTAAGTTGGAGTAGTATATCTATATAATGATGAATTCGGAATAAGGTGCTTATGTTTGCTCAAATAGGTGAATATAAAATTCTTGGTTTGATTGGTAAAGGTGGCATGGCCCTTGTATATAAGGGATATCAGACATCTTTAGAAAGGGAAGTAGCTATAAAAGTCTTATCTGAAGAACTAACAAAAGATAAGACTTTTATTGAAAGGTTTAATCGTGAATCACTGACTATCGCTAAGTTAAATCACCCAAATATAATTCATGTAATTGATAAAGGAATTTATAATGAGGTTTATTATTTTGTGATGGAGTTTATAGAAGGAACAGACTTTACTCAAATAATCTATTCTTCTAAGTTATCCCTTATTCAAAAATTAGATTATGTTGTTCAAATTTGTAAAGGGCTTGGCTATGCCCATAAAAATAATATTATTCATAGGGATATTAAACCAGCAAATATCCTGGTAGATAAAGAAGGTAATGCCAGGATTGCTGATTTTGGTATTGCCCAAATAATTAACAGGGGGATTGATTCTAGTAAACTTGTCGATAATGATCTAATAATGGGGACACTGGACTACATGTCCCCTGAGCAAAAATTAAGCTCAGGTAACCTTACCCCAACCACAGATATATATGCAACAGGTGTCATTCTTTATGAAATATGTACAGGGCAGAGACCACAAAGAGAATTTAAAACACCCAAAGAACTTAATCCACCACTTCCTGAAAAATTGAGTGAAGTTGTTGTAAAGTGTCTAAAAAAGAATTCGGATGATCGTTATCAGACATCTGATGTCTTAAAAGATGACCTTTTAGAGATACTTCATGGCGCCCATTTGAAAAAAAACCAAAAAGGTAGGGCATTTAAAGACGTTTCTGATCTCCAGGAAAAATATTCTTTACTAGATATACTCCAAGAGGATAAATTTGGCGCTGTATACCTATTTGAAAAAAAAGATGACCATGATTTAATGATCATTAAAAAAAAAGTTCATCAAGAAGTTGGTTTCAGAGAGTCAAAATTATTGGCTTCACTCAGTCATGAGAATATAGTGAGAATTTATGGTATTGGTGGTGACAAGAATCAGTTTATTATTATTATGGATTATATTCGTGGTGGTAGTCTTAAAGACAGACTTATAAAAAAATTTTCTTGGCAAAAGGCACTAACCCTAATGATTCAGATAACTGAGGCATTAAGTTTTACCCATAGGAATAGTATAATACATGGTAATTTAAGACCATCTAATGTCCTAATTAACCATAATGATATAGCTAAACTCACAGATTTTGGTTTAGATGAACATTATAAAGATACTGTTGATACCTCAAACTGGTATGGAGCACCTGAAAAAAAAAGAAATAGACAAGGAGATATTTACGCATCAGGTATAA
>JAZDLJ010000442.1:0-2702 GCA_043802115.1 bacterium
TTTGTCAAAATTTAACTTTCTCCAATAAGCAATCACGGCACCGAATAACCCCCGAAAGGATTTAATCCTTTTTAATCCTTGTACAATAAAAGACGGGCTTAGATAATAACTATAATTAGCCTTCTTAAGCAAGCGCTCCAGATCCTTAGCACTTAAATTGGGGTAGCTAACAATGGCCTTTTTTTGAAGATAAGTAGGATAATAATCACCCTTATCAAACCAATGATTTTGTTTTACAATATTATAAAATTCCGTTCCTGGAAATGGCGAGGCAATAGAGAACATAACCGTAGATACCTTAAGTTTCTTTACGATCTTGATATTCTCTAAAACGATCTTTTCTGTTTCTAGGGGGCTGGTACCTAAAAGGATGTTGAGTTTAACGTCAATCCCATATTTCTTCAATATCTTGATTGCTTTATAGACATCTGCAACTTTAAGGTCCTTATGGATGTAGTCTAAGATTTCCTGATTAAATGACTCTGCCCCCAAATCAATATACTGACAACCTGCCTCAGCCATTGCGCAAGCTACTTTTTCCGTAATATGCTCAGCTCTTGCCAGACATCCCCACTGTAGCCCCAAACCTTTAATCCCGTTACAGATGGCTATAGTCCTTTCTTCTCCCCAAATGAAATTATCGTCGATAATGCTTATTGCTTTATATCCCTGCTCCTTTAAAAGACAAATTTCTTTAATTATATTTTCCACTGATCTTTTTCTTACCGGAGGCTTTTGGCCATAATACTTTTTATATTCTAATTCTCGAGAGAAACTCAACGAACAAGGTACACAATAGATACAACGATAACAACACCCGCGAGAAGTCAAAACTACTGTCCAAGGAGTAAGCCCTATCTTAGGATTGTAATAGAGCCTTTTATCCAAAAGGTCGCGTGCAGGAAAAGGCAGGCTATCCAAATCAGAAATAGGCGTTCGAGGAGGATTATCCTGTATGGACATTCCATTATTCATAAAGGAGAGTCCTTCTATTTTATCAAAAGATCTTTCTTGAGGCGGCTTGGCCAGTTCATTTATTAGTTCAGTAAATGTAAATTCAGGCTCGCCCCGGATCACATATACATTTTTATCCTTAATAAATTCATTAGGCTGATAGGTAGGAGCTGGGCCAGTAAAGACCACTAAAGTAGAGCCTTTTATATCTCGGATCATCTCTAAGGCCATGAGGTCAATCTCCTTGGACAGATTAACAGAATGGATACTTAAAACAACGCTATCATCATTGCGTAGAAAATCCTCAAATTGTGATTTAGTCCAATAAGAGTTAGCAGCGTCAATGTAATTGACTTGATGGCCTTCATTTCTTAGGACAGCTGCAGTAGTAAGGGCAAAAATATTAGGCACAGGATAGATGGTTAAATTACAGCCGAATACCCGCTCTACGCTTTCTTTACCTTTGGAATTAGGTGGGTCAAAAAAAGTGATTTTCACCCCGCTCTTCCTTTCCTTTTTATTCCAAGTCGAGATTTAAGTTTTGCTAAACCACTTCCAAAAGCTTTTAAGCTTTTTTCTCGTTGATACGCACAATCTTTAGATTTATACGCCTCGTAATAAATTAATTCTACAGGTAACATCTTCTTAGTTGAATAGACTTGCCCGTTGGCATGCTCTTTCAATCTCCTCTCTAAATCATCAGTACAACCAATATAAATCCATGGTGTATTATTACTTTTTAGAAGATAGACATAATACCAATTCTTAGGAAGGGCGGGGTTCATCTTTTAGCTACTACAGAAAGTCTATTTCCCCATTGACCAAAGACTTTGTTGATACTATAAAAAATTATCCTCATCGTAAACATCAAAATTTGATATTCAAAAATAGAAAACCCTTTCGAGGGATTATGAGGATAATACATAAGGTAGCGTTTGAAAAGTATATGGCTGAATCCCAAGTTTTTAAGTAAACGTTTTAGTTCTTCTTTTTTGAATCTATAGACCAAATTACCCGAAGGCTCGCGCTTTTTAGCCACTCCTAAAAGACAAGCTAATTTAGTAAGCAAGGCAGAAGCCGGTTCAATAAAAAATACTCCCTTATCCGCTACTCTGGACAGCTCCGAAATTCCTTTTTCTGGATGAGGGAGATGATGCAGGCCATCGTGGGCAAAGCCGTAATCAAAACATCGGGGAATAAATGGAAGGCTTTCAGCATCTCCTACAATCAGGTCTAAATCAAAACCATAAATTGTGGCTCTTTTTTTTGCCCCTTTAGCTGCTTCCAAAGAGATATCTAATCCTATTATTTTAGCTCCTTGGCCAGAAAGGAACTCTGCTTCCATGCCGCTGCCACAGCAAATATTGAGGATCCTGGTTTTTTTAAGTGAACATCCTAAGAGTTTGATAACCGTTCTTAATTTATATTCAATAAGGAAATTATAAAGTTTTCCTAATCCGCGCGGTCTATTTACTTCTAAATCAGACATTCCTTTCTCATCGAAGTAAGCCATCTGCCTCTTTTTTTGTACTACTTCATTTTGCTTGCTCTTATTTTCTTCTCGCAAGACTCTCGGTAACATAATAGGAATAGAATCAATAATTGGAAAATTGTCTTGGCAATCTTCACAATTGATCTCTCCATCTAAGATTTCATCTCCTTGGCCTTTATAGGCCTGGAGATTAAGTGAATTTCCTTTACAATTCGGACAAGCTAAAATTCCCAGTAATTCTTTTCTCATTTATAAC
>JAZDLJ010000446.1:0-2004 GCA_043802115.1 bacterium
ATCTTTTTTATTTTCTGTAATGATTTCATTTATATCATTTTCTGTCATACAGGCTACAATCATAGCGTCCCATAAATGAATTTTATATTTAGAAACAAGGTCAATTGCTTTTAAAAATGTGTCTTCATCTCTATCGATAATCTTCCAATTTTCTGATTTAAGAAAATCCTCTATAATAGTTTTTGCTTCTATAATACTGATTGGATTTTCAACCTTTTTAGTAATAATAACGAAAAATTCCATAAGATTTTGTAAACAAACTATACCTCCTCCTTTTTCCCAAACTTCCTTTAGGATATCTTTTGAGATATTGTGCTTTTCCTTTTCGGAAGTATCGTATGCGTAAACAATAATGTTAGTGTCAATTAGCTTATCTGTCATACAATTCTTCACGTCTTGAATAAGATTTTTTTCCTAATTGAAAACCTTTATCAAGATATTTTAGTTGTCTATTTATTATTTCTTTTTGTTCTTCTTTTTTGATAGTTTTTAATGTAACAAGGGCATGAGTTCCTACAGGAAGACCAATTTTTTCATCAAGCCGGATTACATTGCCCTCTACTATACCCCTATAAATTTTTTTCATTTTTTTCACCATCCTTTTACATTCTGTTTTTAAACAGTTTTAAAACGTCGAAAATATATTCTTTAAGAATATCCCCTTAACAAGAGTTGCCCTATATCAAATAATGGAACCTATAAATAATATCAAAATTCATAACATAATCATACTAACAACATAAAATAGTGTTGTTACTACTTGATAAGATTAGCAATCTTGTGGTGTTTACTATATACTTTGATTTTTTAATGTATTTAGTTTTTAATATTTTTATTTAATTTTTAATAGCGTTTAATCCTTTTTTTGCACTATCGGCTTTCAGAAAAAAACTAAAATTAATTAACGCATTGAAATATATTGCTTATAAAACAGCCATCATCCTCTGTGCTATTATTAGTATTAGGCAAACTTGGGCCACCTGGGTCAACAATCACTCCATTTTCCATCCCATCAAAATCGCCATCCCCTCCATCCTTTAAGGTTACCTTTGCAAGGGTATAACCTGTGTCAGGATTATAAGTAAATGTAATGTTATCATATTGGTACCATCCGATAATTGAATCATATTTATACCAAACTCCACCTTCATAATTTCCTGGAAGATAGTAAATAACAGTTGTTGTAGCCCCAGTAGATAAGTCATCTATTCTGATAGAAAATAAACCATAAGGTAAATTAGTTGGTTTCCCTTCATCTGGTAAGATCTTAGGATCAATAGATTTTACCATAATGTTTTGGTTATCACATGCAAATGCGATTGCTTTATTACCTGTAGACTCACTTGATACTGCTCCTCTGATATCAGCATCAACTAACTTGGCTGGGGGATCAACCTTTTGTACTTCATATTCTTGGTCGGTAAGTATGGTAGTAAGGTATTGAAAATCACTCCATTCCGACCACCAAGGCCCATAGTTATCTCTGTATCTTACTCTCCATTTATAAGTAGTTGAGGTTTTTAAGGTTCCCCACGGAATTTGAATCTTAATTAAAGGAATGCTTGCATTTTGGCTTAAATTGTTAATAATCTGCTGAAAAATAGGAAGATCTGTTATTTCTTGATCAGATATAAAGATCTGCCATTCTGATCCTGTTTGTGTGTCTCCTTGATCTTGATCTGAAAAGGCAGAAGCAATCAAAAAGGGATTAAGGATAAGATCTTGTTTATTATCTTCAGGGGTTATACATAAAGGCTTATTTGGTTTCACCCTGCCAGTGCCTTGTATATTAAACTCATAAGGATTTTTATCACTATCATTATTGGCAATGCTAATGGTTGCGGTTCTGATTCCTGTAACATTAGGATCAAATGCTATCTCAAAGGTAGCAATGCTGTTAGGTGCAATTGGTGAGGTTGGTTGTACTGTAACTGTAAAATCAGAGTTCCCAATGATTCCTACCTTTGTCCCGATTAATTCAAGATCAGCAGTCCCAAGATTCTG
>JAZDLJ010000448.1:0-5175 GCA_043802115.1 bacterium
TCGGTTTCCTTTCTGCTTATCGTAACTAAATTAAGAGTGCAGAGCCCGTAAATACTTGATGTTTCCCCCTAGAGACCAGGAAGAAACTGATGGGCAAAACCGAAACAATTTTTTCTATATCACAGCGATTTGAACCATCCCGAAAAAGAGATTATTTAAAGTCCCTTTGTTGAAAGACCCAAGAAGCGATAAGGAAGATAAAAAGGATATAAACGAGGCCGTAGAGGGTTATGAGAGACATGTATTTGTAAGAAATAACCTCTCCGTAAACTACCTTGCCTTTAATATTGAAATTTTCCAGATTAGGTAGGATATAATATAGGGATTTAGTAATAATTTTAATTGATACATTCTTTGTTCGATTACCCCAAAGATGGAGGTCGTTTACCAGATGACCAATAACAAAGATAGATAAGGTAAAGATTGCGCTTAGGGTAGGTGTGGAAAAGGTTGAAAATAAAAGAGCAAAAGAGGTGATAACCATAAGTTCTAAGATAATAAAGGTTATGGCCTTAAGGAGATTCCAAGAGACAAATCTCTGTGTAAAATAAAGGACTGCAAATAGACCGATGCTCATAATAACTACATTGACTAAAATCGTTAACATCAATCCAAGGTATTTACCAATCAGAAATTGATATCTCCTTATAGGCTTGGCTATAATTGTATAGATTGTCTTCTTACTTATCTCCTTATAAACCAGACCAATTCCCACAAAAATAGCAATCAATACCCCAAAGATGGAGATACAGGCTAATCCCATATCTTTAATAATCTTAAGTTGATCTCCTATAGTAAGATCACCTATAAAGATCGAGCTTAAGATCATGATCAAGGCAAAGATTAAGAGGTTATATAATATCCTGTCCCTAATGGCCTCCTTAAACGTATTAATCATGATTGCCCATATTTTACTTCTATTTCTAAAGATATCAATACTTATTTTTAATATTGGCTTTGCTCCAACTATAATAAAAAGGATGCTTACAACTAACACTATCTTATTAATAAACCCACCAATAAAATAATCCATGTCAGGCATCTCCAACCTTTTCAATAAATAATTCTTCCAGGGTTTCTTTTCTTGGAGTTACAGAAATTATATTTCCTCCATTACCTCTTACCAGGTCTACTACCTTATTAGTATTCTCCTGGACATTGATCATGGCCAATATCTTATTAATTCTTTTCACTAATTTATTTCCTGACAGGTTTTCTATTTGCTTTAAAATCTCGTCTCTATTTATATTATCAAAGAGCACTTCAGTAGATTTAACCTTGGCCTCTAGCAATTCTTCTAGCTGTCCAATTTCTCTTACTTTTCCTTTGACTAAAATAGCTACTTGGTCACAGATCATCTCGGCATCAGAGAGGATGTGAGAACTAAAGAAAACTGTTTTCCCCTGCTCTTTTAGGTTTATAATAATATCCCGAACCTCTTTTCTCCCAATTGGGTCAAGTCCAGACTGAGGTTCATCGAGCACAACCAGCCTTGGATTATTAATAATAGCCTGGGCGATTCCGATCCTTTGCAGCATCCCTTTTGAAAATCTTCTAAGTTGTTCTTTGGCCTTTTCTTTTAGATTAACTAGCTCTAGCAACTCATCAGTTCTCTTTTGTCTTTCTTTTTTTAAAAGTCCGGCTAGATTTCCATAGAAGTTAAGGAATTCTTGGGCAGTCAGATAATCGTAGAAATAAGGTTGTTCAGGAAGGAAACCGATCTCTTTTTTTATCTCGATATCTTTAAAGTCTTTACCTAATAATTTAGCGCTTCCAGAGGTAGGGTGAATGATCCCCATGATGATCTTTATAGTGGTAGTTTTTCCAGCGCCATTTGGCCCGAGATAACCAAAGATTTGCCCTTCTTCAACCTCTAGATTAAGGCTATCAAGAGAGACAATCTTTTTTCGTCTAAAGCCCGTGATATATTCTTTGCGTAGTTTGACTGTCTTTAGCGCAAGCACTGTTTTTCCTCTTTAAATAATGATGAAATCAGGATATCTTTTTACTTCATCATTTATTATGCCTTCATCATCCCAACAATCCACATTCCATAGAAGAGGATAATAAAACTTCCCCAAAACAAGGCTCTTTGATTATGAAAACCTTTCTCACCTTCAAATACTCTAAAGATAAAGAGAATTGTACATGTAATCCACCCAATAAAACCAAACTCTAAAAACATCGACCAAAAGACATCCGGGGCATAATCCTTATGAAGAAATGAGAGATGTTCTGTCTTTCTCTCCTCAAAGGTTCTATGTTTATCTTCTTCACAAGTTGGCTCTTCACGAGCCATCATCGTGGAGATTTTATCATCACACCTTTTAATCCATCCTGGATAAGGGGTATAAAAACTTCTAGCAGCGTAAAAACTACTCCGAATAGCCCTGTAAGCTTCTATAGCTAACCTATTATCTCCCTGGGCTTCTAATATTCCCCCTGTCTCCCATAACCTTTCTGCTGATCTAGCTACATATTTATTAAAGGGTGTATACCAGTGAATAGCAGCATCATAATACATTATTGCATCTTTATAGTTTTTGTCTTGAAAAGACTTTTCAGCTTTTTTAAACTCAGTAATGCAGCCATAAAATACCCTGATAAAAACCATCAGGAACATTATAAAAATTGTTATAGCACATGAGATAAACATTTGTCTACTTTTTTTTGAGAAGGTTACAATACGAAATCTTTTATCTTGCTGTCTCATCTTTTTTATTTTAATATCACCTTGTTATGTTTATTTACTTTTTATTGTAAATCCATCATACAACAAATAGTATATCTTAACCGAACTTGTGTGGCAACAAAAATGTTGGCGGCACGTCTATCTTAAAAAAAACAAAATTAGAATTGCTGCCAAGCATCTTGAACAACCGTAGTTATTTGTGTATAATAGACATCTTTCCAAAATAAATACTCTATTCTCTAGGGCACGGGAAGACAAAAATTTTGCTGGAGTGAGTTATTTTGTAG
Organism: bacterium; assembly: GCA_043802115.1. GTDB lineage: Bacteria > SZUA-182 > SZUA-182 > JAZDLJ01 > JAZDLJ01 > JAZDLJ01. The sequence continues at coordinate 2,980 of JAZDLJ010000448.1, forward strand.
GCTTTTTGTAAATTTTATTAGCACAGATTCCCGTAAAATTGCCTCTGTTTGAGCGAAGTGAGTTAGGCAATTTAGGGAAGCAAGCTTAGAAAATTCAAAAAGACTACTTCAACGAACGAAGCAAAGATTTTTGTCTTCCTACGCCCTGCAAGATTAATTTGGAAAGATGTCTAATAGTTATTAAAATTAGGACTCCTTTTACTTAACTTACCTTTTGCTAATCAAAACCAAGGAGACTATGAAAAAAATATTAAATTCCAATCCTTATCCCTAAATATAAATCCAAATGACTAAATTCAAATTAAATATTTTTATATCTGGGTTATTCCTTTTGGCAAATTTTTCAAACCTATCTTCTAAACAAGCCTACTCAGAGAAAACACATAATGAGGTTAAAGAGCTTGAGGTACAGGCTAATACTAAGGAGCAAAATTATAAAGAAGAAAAAGATAATGGAGGAGAGAAAAAAAACACTCCTCAAAGACAGATCAGACCCGAGGTAGTCTTAAATAAAGAAAAGGCTCTTAAGCTAATTATCCTGGCTGAAGAAAAATTTTATGAAATTGATAACAGGATTCAGAATATTATTAAAAGTGGAGTTGATGATAATCAATTATCCGAGGTAACGGCCTTGCTTGATAAAGCTGCACTAACAATCGATGAAGCAAATGATTTTTTTGAAGGAAAAAATTTTAATTCTCTCCAACAAAAAATATCTGAGGCAATAGAAGATTTAAATCTTGCCAAAGCAAGGGTTTTAAGGATATCTCAGAAAAGGAAAGAACTCACAAATGACACAAAACCTCCATTACCAGACAACACCAAATAATTTTTTAAGTTTATCTAAAGAGTTTTCTTCATTCAATAACTCAAAAATTGTCATATTACCAATACCATATGAGGCCACGACCTCTTATAAAACTGGGACAAGAGAAGCACCCCAGGCTATTATTAATGCCTCACGGCAGCTTGAATTTTATGACGAAGAGTTGGGTAAAGAGGTATATAAAATTGGGATACATACCCTAGAGCCAATGGCCTGTGAATACTATGATCCTGAAGGAATGTCTTTAGAAATTGAGAGATTGACAGGACAATTAATTAAGGAAAATAAGTTCGTTGTTGCCTTGGGAGGGGAACATTCTGTCACTATCGGATTAGTAAAGGGGATGCAACATTCTTTTAAAAATTTATCCGTACTACAATTAGATGCCCATGCAGATCTAAGAGAAGAATATTTTAAAACACCTTATAGTCACGCCTGCGTTATGAAAAGAATTGTTGACCTCTCCATTCCAACAGTCCAGGTTGGAATAAGAAGTTTATGTAAAGATCAGGCGGAATTAATAAATGAAAGAAGATTACCAGTATATTTTGCTAAAGATATTATTGATACACCATCCGATCTCTGGATAAATAAGGTAATCTCACACTTGACGGATACCGTTTATATAACTATTGATCTGGACGTATTTGATCCTGCTTATGTCCCAGGGGTTGGAACACCTGAACCAGGTGGACTTGATTGGTACCTTGTCTTAAAGATTTTAAAGAAAGTAGCAGAGACTAGAAGTATAATTGGATTTGATGTCGTTGAATTGTGTCCTTTAGAGAATAATATTTCTTCAGACTTTCTTGCAGCTAGACTTATCTACAAACTGATTGGTTATGTACACTACTGATTTATACTCCGAACGGGTTAATATTAGACATCTTTCCAAAATAATTTTGCGGGTGAGAAGACAAAAATCTTTGCTTCGTTCGTTGGAGTAGTCTTTTTGAATTTTCTAAGCTTGCTTCCCTAAATTGCCTCTGTTTGAGCGAAGCGAGTTTTGGCAATTTAGGAAAGCGAGCTTAGAAAATTCAAAAAGGCTGCCCGTTAAGCGAAACAAAGATGTCCTAATCTCATCAAATAAATTGTAATTATTTTTCTGAAAATCTATAGTCCGGACGGGGAAAAAAGAGAAATTATCATTGACCCTGTGACTGGTAAAATAGGCACTAGTTCAGTTATATGGGACAAAAACTTATATAAAAATCAAGTTGTTACAGGCTAATTAATAAAAATATATCTCAATTTTCATCTAACTTTTGGCCAAAAGGTGATTTTTTCACTAAAAATCGGTATTATTTTTTTAAAAATAGTAGCCATAATGTATTAGACATCTTTCCAAAATAATCTTGCAGGGTGGGTGA
>JAZDLJ010000124.1:0-13249 GCA_043802115.1 bacterium
ACAGAGGCAATTTTACGGGAAGCTGCACTAAGAAAATTTATAAAAAGCCTACTAATAACTCACTACAGCAAAATTTTTGTCTTCTCTTGCCTCTAGATACTTAGAGAATACGGTATTTATTTTGGAAAGATGTCTAATTAAACTAAGCAGAAAAAGATCAGCAAAAGAAGGAAATAACCAATTTACGGATGAAGTAGTTTTTTTGTAGGATTAATTCCAGTTAATATTACCACAGAGAAAAAGCAAGAGGATAAGAAGCTAAGAAGATGAGTAAAAAACATTTTAAAAAGGGGAGGTTTTTATGAAGGTTGAAAATCAATTAGTCGGGATTGAAAACAGTTTTCCAGAAAACTATGGTAGAAACAAGATCACTTTATTAGTTAGAGATCCTTATTGGATTCACGCCTATTGGGAGATATCCTCAATTAAATTGGAACAAGCTAAAAAGGAATTTGGAGGAGAATGGCCAAAAGTAAAATCTATATTAAGGATTTATGACGTTACAACAATCGACTTCAATGGGTTAAATGCCAACAATTTTTATGATATTGAAATAACCGGAGAGACAAGCAATTGGTATATTAATGTAGTAACCCCAAATAGTTCCTATTGCGTAGACATTGGCCTGAGGCTTCCTGAAGGTAAATTTTATACATTGGCCAGATCAAATACTGTAAGTACTCCAAGGGATCAATTGTCAGAGGTTATTGATGAAGAGTGGATTGGTATTGACGCTGAAAGGATGTATGCCTTATCGGGAGGCTTTGATGTAACTAATAGTTCCTTAGAGGTAACAGGAGGGATGAAAAAGGAGCTTCAAGCCCATTGGGCTTCGGGAGGAATAAGTAGCTTTGGTGGAAATAGTAGCATTGGCGGAATTGGTGAAATTGGTAGTGGGGGAGTAATAGATATCCAAGAAAAGAGAAGTGGTTTTCGGTTTAATCTGGATGCCGAACTTATCGTATATGGAGCCACAGAGCCAAACGCAAAGGTAATGCTTCAAGATAAACTTTTAAAACTTAGACCGGATGGGACATTTACTGCAAGATTTGCCTTACCTGATGGTACTCAGGTTATACCTGTAACCGCAGTTTCTAACGATGGGATTGAAAGTAGGACAGTTATTCCGATCATTTCAAGACAAACAACTAAATAATGATAAAAGACAAAAAAGGAGTCTAATCATGGAGAAAGGATATTTATTATTATTGCTGCATGCCCACCTCCCGTATGTTCGACATCCAGAATATGAAGATTTTTTAGAAGAGGACTGGTTTTATGAAGCGCTTACCGAAACGTATATACCATTATTAAAGGTTTTTGAGGGCTTGGTTAAAGATGATATAGATTTTAGATTGACTATTTCTTTAACCGCTCCTCTAATCTCTATGTTGAGTGATCCTCTTTTACAGAGTCGATATCTAAGATATATTAATCGATTAATTGAGCTAGCCGAGAAAGAAATTGAGAGAACCAGATGGTATCCAGCTCTCAATGAATTATCAGTAATGTATTATTGGAGATTTGTTAATGCTAAGATCTTTTTTCGTGACAAGTACCAATGTAATTTAGTTAGGGCCTTTAAACACTTTCAGGATATAGGAAAGATTGATATCTTGACCTGTGGTGCAACGCATGGATATCTACCTCTCCTGGAGATTAATAAAAATGCCGTAAGAGGGCAGATAAAGACAGCAATAGAGCACTACGAAGCCAATTTAGGATGTAAACCAGGAGGGATTTGGTTGCCTGAATGTGGTTATACTCAGGGGATAGATCAAACTTTAAAGGATTATGGAATAAGATATTTTTTTACTGATACCCATGGGATACTCCATGCCTCTCCAAGACCTAAATATGGAATTTTTGCCCCTCTTTATTGTAAGTCGGGGGTTGCTGCGTTTGGGCGAGATATAGAATCATCCAAACAAGTCTGGAGTGCCAGAGAGGGATATCCTGGTGACTATTATTATCGTGATTTTTATCGAGATGTAGGTTTTGATCTTGAATATGATTATATCCGTCCGTATCTTCATTGTGACGGGATAAGGACAAATATAGGCATAAAGTATTATCGTATTACTGGAAAGACTAATCATAAGGAACTCTATGAGATCAATAAAGCCCTTGATAAAGCAGCAGAACACGCTGGAAATTTTATGTTTAACCGTGAAAAGCAGATCGAAGATCTCTACGATTTTTTAGGGAAAAAACCAATTATAGTTGCCCCTTACGATGCAGAATTATTTGGACATTGGTGGTTTGAGGGACCAGATTGGATTAATTTCTTACTTAGAAAAATTACCTATGATCAAAATACCCTTAAATTGATAACTGCTAAAGAGTATCTAGAAATTAATAAAATTAATCAAGTTTCCACTCCCTCTATGTCGAGTTGGGGATGGAAAGGATACAATGAGGTTTGGCTGGAAGGAAGCAACGATTGGATATATAAACATCTCCATGAAGCAGCTGAAAGGGTATCAACTTTAGTGAATCATCAACAAGAAGAGAAAGGAGGTATTATTAATAGGGCTATAAGACAGGCTATTAGAGAACTCCTTTTGGCTCAGAGTAGTGATTGGGCATTTATTATGAAGACAGGGACAATGGTAACTTACGCAATTAAAAGAACTAGAGATCATGTAAGTAGATTTAATAAACTTTATGATATGGTAAATAATGGTAATATAGATAAAGAGTGGTTAAGGGAGATAGAGTCCAGAGATAATATTTTTTCACAGATCAATATTGATGCGTTTAAGTGAGCTATCCTTGCAACAGGGATAAAGTAGCTTTTTTACTTTATCCCTGTTGCAAGGATAGCTTTTTTCCCTTTTCGGTCACAAGTTGCAAAAGAAGCGAAACTTTACTTGATATTTAAACTAAGAATATGATATTTTCTATCTATAACTTGGAGTCTTCCCTTCCCAAAAAAAAATCCTGCTTGGCAGACATAAAGTAAAAAGCAGCTTTATGTCTGCCAAGCAGGATGGAGAATAAGCTATGTGTGGAATAATCGGATATGTGGGAAAACAAAATGCGCTTCCCATAATTTTGTCAGGATTAAAGAGACTGGAATATCGAGGATATGATTCTGCTGGAATTGCCCTTTTATCTAATAAACAGATTATCCTAAAAAGGAGTAAGGGGAAGATAAATGAGTTGGCCCTGTTGTTAGCTAATCAGGATATCTCTGGTACTTTGGGAATTGGACATACTAGATGGGCTACCCATGGTAAACCTTGTGAGGAGAACGCCCATCCTCATACTGATTGTAATCAGGATATTGTGATAGTTCATAATGGTATTGTTGAAAATTATTTAACCCTTAAGGCGGAACTAGTATCTGAAGGTCATTTGTTCAAGTCAGAGACAGACACTGAGGTAATTGTTCATTTAATAGAAAATTTCTACAAAGATGATATTTTTAAAGCCGTTAATGAGGCAATTAAAAGGATTGAAGGTACATATGCCCTTGGAGTTATTTGTAGTAAAGAACCGGAAAGAATAATTGCAGCCAGAAATGGTAGCCCTTTAATTATCGGAATAGGAGAGGGTGAGAATTTTATTGCCTCTGATATCCCTGCTATCCTGAGTTATACTAGACAGGTGGTCTTTTTAGAAGATGGTCATATTGCATCTTTATCTCCTACCGAAAATTTTATCTATTCATTAAAGGCAAACAAAAAGGTTGATATTTTGCCCACCACAATCTCTTGGGACCCTGTAATGGCAGAAAAAGAGGGGTATAAGCATTTTATGCTTAAAGAGATATATGAACAGCCTAGGGCAGTATCAGATACAGTCAGAGGGAGAATCAGAGAGGAAGAAGGCGATGTTTGTTTTGAATGCCTGAACTTAACAAAAGAGGAGATAGCAAATTTTAACAGGGTTTATATTGTAGCTTGTGGTACAGCCTGGCATGCAGGTCTGGTTGGGAAATTTTTATTAGAAGATAAATTTCAAATCCCTATAGAGGTTGACATAGCCTCGGAATTTAGATACAGGAAGTTAAGAATTGATTCACAGGTTTTGTTTATCGCTATTAGCCAATCAGGAGAGACAGCCGATACCTTAGCTGCTCTTAGGATAGCCAAACAAAAGGGCGCAAAGGTGATATCTATCTGTAATGTCCTTGGAAGTAGTGTGAGTAGAGAATCGGACGGGGTAATATTTACTCATGCAGGGCCAGAGATAGGGGTGGCTTCAACCAAGGCCTTTACCTGCCAATTAACCGCCTTGTATTTATTAATGATCCATATCGGAAGGATCAAGGATACTATTCCTAAAGATGAGGCGAGGAAACTTATTCACGAACTTTTGATTACCCCTCAGTTGATTGAGCAAACCCTTAAATTAGATAATGATATCGCCAATTTAGCTAGAATATACATGAATAAGTCAGATTTTCTTTATCTTGGTCGGGGGATAAATTACCCAATTGCCCTGGAAGGCGCTTTAAAACTTAAAGAGATATCCTATATTCATGCCGAAGGCTATCCAGCTGGTGAGATGAAACATGGTCCAATTGCCCTGATAGACAGTAATCTCCCAGTAGTAGTATTAGCCCCAAAGAATCATGTCTATGAAAAGACCATTGCCAATATAGAAGGAGTAAAGGCAAGAGATGGGATTGTCATAGTCTTTGCCTCAGATGGAGATCGAAATTTTTACAAAAAGGCAGATCATGTCTTTTATCTACCTAAAACCTCTGATTATTTGACACCTTTACTTTTTGTTATCCCCTTGCAGCTTTTAGCTTATCACATCGCTGAAAAGAGGGGTTGTGACGTTGATCAACCAAGAAACTTGGCCAAGAGTGTGACCGTCGAGTGATACAATTAACCGACCTTAACGATAGACAGAGAGAGGCTGTTACCTACGATACAAAACCTCTTTTAGTTCTTGCAGGCGCTGGTTCAGGAAAGACCAGGGTAATAACCTATCGGATTGTCTACTTAGTCAGAGAAAAGAAAATTAATCCCTGGAATATCTTAGCAGTGACCTTTACCAATAAGGCCGCTATGGAGATGCAAAAACGGCTTGATACCCTCCTTAATTCTAGCGCCTCACCCATGACAATTGGAACGTTTCATTCTGTCTGCAATAAGATATTAAGAAGACATATTGATAAACTCGGTTTCTCTCAGGATTTCACAATCTTTGACAATGCGGATCAACTTTCTGTTGTTAAAAATTGTATAAGGGAGTTAGATCTAGATGAAAAGGCCTTTAATCCCCATTACGTCTTAAATCAGATACAACAAATTAAAAATAAGCTTCTTTCCCCAGAAGAACACAAAAATAGCCTTTATACCAGTGATTTTTATCTCTCAAGGATTGCGGAGGTTTACGAGCTTTACCAACAAAATCTAAAGGCAAATAAATCACTTGATTTTGATGATCTCCTTTTTTTTACGCTCAGAATATTTAAAAAATATCCTGATGTCTTAGGTTATTACCAGAATCTTTGGAAGTATATTAGTATAGACGAATATCAAGACACCAATCATGCTCAATATCTTATGATTAAGATGCTAGCTACCTCTCATAATAATATCTGTGTGGTAGGAGATGATGATCAATCAATCTATAGATGGCGGGGAGCTGATCTTAATAACATCCTAAATTTTGAGCATCAATATCCTAATGTCAAAACTATTCGTTTAGAACAAAATTATAGATCCTCTCAAAATATCCTAGAAGCAGCTAATGCTGTCATCTCTAAGAATTTTAATAGGAAGGGAAAAAATCTATGGACAAAAAATAATATTGGGGAAAAGATAGTCTATTATCAAACTGAGACGGAACATGATGAATCAATTTTCATCTGTAACACCATTAAGGCTCTGTACCAACAAACTAAAACTTATTGCCATTTTGCCATTTTTTATAGGACTAATGCCCAGTCAAGGATAATCGAAGAAATATTTAGAAAAAACGATATTCCTTATAATCTAATAGGAAGCTTGAGTTTCTATGATCGTAAGGAGATCAAGGATATTATTGCCTATCTTCGGATTATTAATAATCTTAATGATAGTGTAAGCATAAAAAGGATAATAAACATCCCTCCAAGGGGAATTGGAAAGGCAACTGTAAATCTTATTGAAAATCTTGCCGCCGTAGATAACAATAGTTCTATATTTTTAGCCTTGAAAAAGGCGCTTGCAGAAAATCTTTTACCTACGCGAGCTTATAATACTATCTCTCAGTTTATAGGCTTAATAGAAAGATTTAATAACGCATATAAAGAATCTAGTCTCTCAAACCTCGTAAATATGCTCCTTCAAGAGCTAGAGTATATTAATTTTTTAAAGGAAGAATATCTTCTAAACGCTAAATCCAAGATTGAAAATGTAAAAGAATTGCTTAATGCCATTGTTGAATTTGAACAGCAAACTGGAAGTAATAATCTTGCTGATTTTCTTGATAAAATATCCCTTTCTTCTGGTATAGATAAATATGATCGGGCAGATGGCAAGGTAACCCTGATGACCATGCATTGTGCCAAAGGTCTGGAATTTCCAGTAGTATTTATTGGAGGTATGGAAGATGGGCTTTTTCCTCACATTGGTTCATTAGATGATTCTGAAGAATTGGAAGAAGAAAGAAGATTGTGTTATGTTGCCATTACCAGAGCTCAGAAAAAACTATATCTGCTTAGTGCGGAGCAGAGAAGGATTTTAGGAAAATATCAACTAAATAGACCCTCAAGATTTATAGATGAAATACCTTCTTATCTAGTTGAGAAATTGTCTTATCAAGGGGCAAAAGATTCTGGTATTAATAGAGTTTATAACAAGATCAACCTTACTTTAACAAACATCAATGTAGATACTCAAAAGAAAAAAAAATGTCTGTCTGATGATAAACATTTTCCTGTTGGATGCCTGGTTAATCATCCTATCTGGGGTAAGGGTAAGGTTACTTATAGTGAAGGAGAAGGAGATAACAAGAAGCTGGTTGTAAGTTTTTTAGGAGAAAAGAAAAAGCTTGTCCTTAAGTTTGCCCGTCTGGAAAGGTTGTAGGTACGATCGTGCTTATTATCTCCTCTTCTCTTCCCTTTGAAACAGATTTAATAGTAAATAAAATTAACAATAGAGAGCGGCTTCAATTATCCCGGATTTCAGTTTATGGCGGGAAGTTTGCTAATAAGAATCTAATTATAGCTAACCTTGGGCTAGGAAAGGTTAATGCTGCCAGTAAGACAACTCTTCTTCTTGAACACCTTCACCCTGATCTTTTTATTTTGATCGGTTGTGGAGGGGCATATAAAGGAACTGGCTTAGGAATTGGCGATATTGCTATTGCTGATGAAGAAATTTATGGGGATGAAGGAGTTTTGACGCCAGAAGGTTGGCAGCCTTTAGAATTAATCGGGATACCTTTATTACAAAAAGAACAAAAAAAAATTTATAATAGCTTTTCCATTGACAAAAAACTTGTACGAGATGTGGGGGACTTATTAAGAGATTATAGCCCCAGGATTGGTCATTTTGTGACTGTTTCTACCTGTACTGGTAGTGATCGAAAGGCTGATGAGATGGTTCAGCGATTTAATGGCATTTGTGAGAATATGGAGGGAGCGGCTGTGGCTCACATCTGCCTTCTGTATAATGTGCCATTCCTTGAGATTCGAGGTATGAGTAATTTGGTGCAAGATCGTGATATCAGGAAATGGGATTTAAACAGGGCTGCGCAAAACTGCCAGAAGGCGGTATTAGAAGTGATAAAGCGGATATGCAATCTGTTGAATAGGTGATTCCTGCAAATTAATTTAGAAGGATGCCGAAGAGTCATATATTTTTATCGTAGAAACTATGTCCATAAGTCTGTGTATGATAACTAACTTAAAGACATCGTTTACAAATATAATGCCGCCAAGCCCCTGCGTGATAAAATTAGTTTCTCAAAGTTTTTTCTTGATTCATGGCCGACTTTAGCATGGAAGTGCGGCTTTGATATCGCTCCTGAGACATTGTATTCACTCTTAACTCAAGTACCAAAAATTGCCCAACAAAAAAATTAACCCGTTTGCAGTATTATAACCAACAGCGGATATCTTTAAATGCGCCCTATTTCCCTTGCCTTTTCTTCTTGTCCAAACGATACCTTTATCTTTTATGCCTTAGTAAACAGGAAAATTGATACAGACGAATTTATTTTTAAGGAGGAATTAGCAGATATAGACAGGTTGAATCAGATGGCCTTTGCTAAAGAAATCGATGTTGTGAAGGTCTCTTATCATGCCTTTGGTTACCTAAGAGATCAGTATAACCTATTGCGATCAGGAGGAGCGCTTGGAAGGAGATGTGGCCCCTTGCTGGTTGCTAAAGTACCTGTTACTAGAGGAGATATTGTTAATAAAACTATTGCTATACCAGGCGAGTATACCACTGCCTTTCTTTTACTACGGCTCTACCAGCCAGAGGTTAGGGATGTTGTCTCAATGCAATTTGATAGAATTATGCCCGCTGTCAAGAATGGAGATGTTGATGCTGGCCTAATTATCCATGAAGGGAGATTTACTTATCCTCAGTATGGATTAAAAAAAATTATTGACCTAGGAGAATGGTGGGAAGATTATACTGGTTGCCTTATTCCCCTTGGATGTATTATTATTAAAAAAAAGCTGGGGAAGGAAATCGCCCAAGAGGTTGAAAGACTTATAAAGGAGAGTATTACTTATGCCTATTTGCATAAGGAAGAGGTTAGAGAGTATATTAAGATGTATGCCCAGGAGCTGGAAGATTCTGTGATAGATAATCATATTAATCTTTATGTTAATGAATACTCGTTAGATATTGGACAGGAAGGTGAAAGGGCGGTGAGGGTTTTGTTTGGGCTATTTCCCCCTGCCATAAAATAGTTTTTTTACTTTATGGCAGGGAGAAATAGCCCTTTCGCCTGGTAAAAAACGTTTATTAATTAGGTTAACAACTTGTTAGCTAAAAGGAATATTAGACTATGAAAACACCTATTGATTTATCCCTAGCAACTCGTTTAATCAACAACGGCCCAGTAATAATGGTTACCTCTGGGCAAAAGGACAAGAAGGCTAATATAATAACCTTGGCCTGGAATATGCCCGTAAGCAAAAATCCTCCTCTGGTAGCGATTGCTTTAGCTAGTACCCATTATTCCACCCAATTAATAAAGGAATATAAGGAGTTTGTGATCAATATCCCAAATGAAAAGTTATTGCCAGAGGTTATATTTTGTGGTACAAAGTCAGGAAGAGACGTAGATAAATTTGCTGAAACAGGTCTAACTAAGGAACGATCCCAAAGAATAGAGACACCTCTAATTGGTGAATGTATCGGACATCTTGAATGCAAGGTTGTTCAAGAAAACTTTATTGGGGATCATTCAATCTTTTATGGAGAGGTATTAGCTGCATCTACAATGAAGGGACTTTTTAATGAGATGTGGGATATTGGCAAGGAAGAAAGTAGGATGATTCATCATCTTGGGGGTAAGATGTTTTATGGAGTTGGGGAGAAAAAATAGGAAGACAAGAAGACAAGAGAAAAGGAGGATCACTTATGATCAAAGAAGCCATAGCAAAGGTTGTTGAAAGTAAAGACCTCTCAGAGACAGAAGCTATAGGGGTAATGAACGAGATCATGGAAGGAGCAGCTACTCCAGCTCAAATTGCTTCTTTTATCACTGCCTTAAGGATTAAAGGAGAGACTGTCGAAGAGATAAGTGGCTGTGCGAGGGTAATGCGTCAAAAGGCTACTCCTATTGTAGTCGGCGATAACCTTGCCAACTTAGATGGAGATAAAATTAGTCTTGATCGGGAAATTATACTAGATACATGTGGTACTGGTGGAGATAAAACCAATTCTTTTAATATCTCAACCTCTACAGCCTTTGTAGTAGCCGCAGCAGGGGTTAAAGTTGCTAAACATGGAAATCGATCAGTATCCAGTAAATGTGGTAGTGCTGACGTACTTCAAGCCCTTGGCGTAAATATAGAGACATCGCCATCAAAAGTAGAGGTATGTATAGAAGAGATAGGGATTGGATTTTTATATGCCCCTTTACTACATACGGCTATGAAGCATGCTATAGGGCCAAGAAAAGAGATAGGTATAAGAACTATATTTAATATTTTAGGCCCTTTAACTAACCCTGCCAGGGCTAATGCTCAAGTTCTTGGGGTATATGATCCAAAGCTCACCGAATGCTTAGCCCAGGTTCTGAAAAAATTAGGAACTAAAAGGGCAATGGTTGTTCATGGGGAAGGTGGTCTTGATGAGCTTAGTACTCTGGGTGCCACTAAAATTTCAGAATTAAAAGATGGAAAGATAGAGACGTACAAAGTTACACCCGAGGATGTAGGATTACCAAGGGCTTCATTACAAGATATCAAGGGTGGAGATGCTCAAGAGAATGCTAATATTATCTTAAGTATCTTAAAGGGTGAAAAAGGCGCTCGTCGGGATATTGTTTTGTTAAACGCCTCTGCAGCAATCACAGTAGCAGGGATTTCATGTGATCTAAAGGCAGGGATTTCTATTGCAGAAGAGGCTATTGATTCAGGGAAGGCTCTGGAAAAACTTGCTCTCCTTATAACGAACCTTAACTAACAAAATTACTTGGAAAAATCTAAGTTGGAGTACTATATAAGGAGAACTTTTTGAATTTTAGAATGTATAAAAATTAAGTAGGGTAATAATGTTTCTTGAACAAATAATCGAACAAAAAAAAGAAGATCTAGCTAGACACAAAAAAAATCTTCCCTTAGAAAAGATTAAGGAAATGGTAATAAAGACAATTACAGAAAGGAGTTTTTCCTCTGCAATTGAACCTAGTAATAGTATATCAAAGGCAGGTTTTCAAATCCCAAAGGTTATTGCTGAGATCAAAAAGGCATCCCCATCTAAGGGAGTAATCAGAGAAGACTTTAATCCTAGGGAGATTGCTAGTATTTATGAGGTAAGTGGTGCTAGCGCCATATCTGTCCTTACGGAAGAAAGACATTTTTTAGGAAGTCTGGACTATTTAAGATTAGTAAAGGATTCAACAAATAAATTACCTATTCTTAGGAAGGATTTTATTTTTGATACTTATCAAATATACGAATCAAAGTATTATGGCGCTGATGCCATCCTACTTATTGCTAGCATCCTCTCCGCTCGACAAATGAATGAATTTATAGAGGAGGCCGGTCAACTCGGCCTTGAATGCCTGATAGAGGTTCATAATCTTGAGGAGTTGGAAAAGGTATTAAAAACTAAGGCCAAGATAATCGGGATCAATAATCGGGATCTTAAAACCTTTAAAGTGGATACAATGACCACATTAGAGCTATTATCTTTTATCCCTGAAGATTGTATAAAAATAAGTGAAAGTGGTATCAAATCGTATAAAGATATGGTGTTATTAGGTACGTCTGGGGTTCATGCAGTATTGGTTGGTGAATTGTTGATGGGGAGTAAGGATATCGGTTTGGCGTTGAGGGAATTAATTAAGTTTTAGCTATTCTTAATCCAGGGGAATAGAGTGTTACCTGATTTTTACCATGAGTCTTAGAATAATAAAGGGCAGCATCTGCCATCTCTATCAGTTCTTTTGTAGATTCAATATTTTTATTATAACTGGCAATTCCTATACTTAAAGAAATCGATATTTTTTTATTATTAAATAAAAAGTCTTCTTTTTCAATAAGGTTATTAATTCTCCTTGTAAGGATATTTACATCTGTTGACTTTGTTTGCGGGAAGCAGATAATAAATTCATCACCTCCATATCTACCAATTAGGTCTATCTCTCTGAATGAAAAATTTAACAACCTTGCGACCTTTCTTAGAACCATATCTCCTGCCTGATGGCCATAATTGTCGTTTATTGATTTAAAATTATCAATATCAATAAACATCAATGAAAATTCATTGTCGTATCTTTTACATCTTTTGAATTCAATGCCTAACATAACATAAAAATGCCTATAACAAAATACCCCCGTCATGCCGTCAATTGTAGACAGTTCAAACAACTGGGCATTATACAAGGCTAAAGCGGCGTGGTTTGCGAATTTTTCAAGAAAATCCAGATCATCCTCATTATACTTCTTGTTTTGTTCGATAGTATCAAAGTAAAGGGTTCCAATCGATTCTCCCTTTATTTTAAGAGGCACAGCTATTATTGATTTAATATTCATCTTGATAATACTTTCGGCTTGACCAAATTTTTCATTTTCCTGGGCATTCTCGATCATAAGGGAGGTGTTAGAATTGAAGACGTGTTCTGCTACAGTAGTTGAAAGGATGTTAGCCTTAATTTTATCTACATGGTCAAAACCAAACCGAGAGCTACGGATATAAAGTTTTTCTGTCTCAAGTGATTTAAGCATGATAAAACCACGCTCAAAATTTAGATATTTTAAACCTTCAGCCAGGATTAAGTTTAAGACATTATCAATGTTGATATCAGCATTTATCAATTGAGAGATCTCATTAATAACCTCCATCCTTTTGTATACCTTATATAACTCCTGATATTTTTCAAAAATTTCTTCTTTTGTTATATCTTGTTGATGGTTACTTGTCTCAGCTCCTGTTTTCTTTTCTATCTTTCTGTAATATTGACTTAATACCCCCCCCACCTCTGTAGGATTAATGGCATTCATCTTTACAGAAAAGATATCTTTTTTTATGAAATCACTTCTTAATTCACTAGGTCTTGGTAATCCAAAATAAAAATCATATTTATCAATAGTAACCCTATCTTGAGAAGTTAGAGCAGCCCTAGAAACAGGAGAACCATTAAGGAAAGTCCCATTAGTACTCCCTAAATCTTCGACATAATAGATCTGTCCATTATTTTCTACCTTGGCATGTCTATGTGAGACTCTTCCAGAATCAAGGGCAAGATCACAATCAGTATCTCTTCCAATAATAATGATATCTTTATCAAAACTAAAAAAAAGATCCTTTAACCCTTTTTCCTTCACTATGCATTCAATCATTTTACCTCTTTAAATTAAATATATTAATTTAAAAATTAAAACTTTCTTAGATTTTTTTTCAACCGTTAATCACATCCATTATTAGACATCTTTCCAAAATAATCTTTATTAAAGTAGGAAAGAAGCCAAAAATCTTTGCTTCGTTCGTTAGCGGAGCCTTTTTGAATTTTCTAAGCTTACTTCCCTAAATTACCAAAACTCGCTACGCTCAAACAATGGTAATTTTTAACGGGAAGCTGCGCTAAAAAAATTTACAAAAAGTCTCCT
>JAZDLJ010000045.1:0-3179 GCA_043802115.1 bacterium
GTAAAATTGCCTCTGTTTGAGCGAAGCGAGTTAGGCAATTTAGGGAAGCAAGCTTAGAAAATTCAAAAAGACTACTTCAACGAACGAAGCAAAGATTTTTGTCTTCCTACGCCCTGCACGATTATTTTGGAAAGATGTCTAGT
This sequence comes from bacterium, assembly GCA_043802115.1. Classification (GTDB taxonomy): domain Bacteria; phylum SZUA-182; class SZUA-182; order JAZDLJ01; family JAZDLJ01; genus JAZDLJ01. Next base: position 144 of record JAZDLJ010000045.1, read on the forward strand.
AGTATTTTTTTGAATTTTCATATTGACAAAATCTTCAAGAAAAGGGAAAATAACGCCTTACTAAAGGGGGTAATATATTAATGGATAAATTAATTATAATCTTTGAACTTCCGATCTTATTATTTTCTATTAGCGCTCATGAAGCGGCCCATGGTTGGGTTGCCTATAAATGTGGTGATCCTACAGCTAAAATGCTTGGAAGAGTAACTCTAAATCCGCTTGCTCATATTGATCCTGTTGGAACGGTTCTTATACCTCTTTTAATGATCATCTTTTCTCCCCCTATAATGATTTTCGGATGGGGTAAACCATGTCCGGTAAACCCAAATAATTTTCGTGATTACAAACGCGATGACATCCTGGTTTCCCTTGGTGGTATAGGCGCTAACCTATTAACCGCCGTAATTGCTGCCATAATAATTAGGGTATTTAATATCTACAACGGAATACCTTATCTAATATTATATTTATTAATTTACATCAACTTAATTTTAGCAGCCTTCAATCTAATCCCTCTTCCGCCCCTTGATGGATCGCATGTACTTAGACAACTACTACCATATCAATACAAAAACAAGTTTGATTTCCTGGATAGATACGGTTTTATTATTTTACTTATCCTAATTAATACACCAATATTAAATAAGTTTCTCAACTTCTTTTTAGAACCATTTATTGCTCTATTATCTTTAATTGCTGGCACCCATTTTTAAAATTCCCTGAGATAATCCCTCAGAAACCCCTCAACATTACGCGCTGCTATTAAACAATTTCTTCTCAAGCTTAAAGCTGTGAAGAGCTCAAGAGGCATATAAAACATCTTTTTAATAAGATAAAAATAATCAAACATACTATACCTTTCCTTTACCAAATTTGCCAGAAGATCAAAACTTGGGAATTTAAATTTTAATGTATCTGAAATTGCCCTGAAACAGATAAAAGGGACATTATTTTTATTACACCAGTAGACAATATGAAAAGATTCCATATCCACTGCCACTACTTTAGGATAAGCCTGTAATATCTCCTTCTTTTCTTTATAAGAACAAATATTATTAGTAGTTATTAATTCTGCATCAAAAATAATCTCATTTGAAAATACTCGTTCCTGGTTCTTAGTTCTTCGTTCTTCGTTATTAAAAATCGAAGAGGAAACTAAATTTTCATTCCCTTTTGTGTTTTGAAAGAACATGTTTGTTTCTGAAAAAGACGGTTGAGTGGCTGAGTTGACTTTTCCAAGCAATAATTGATCTACTTCACAGTGACTGTTGGGAAATAAATTATCTCTAATAATTTTGGGAATAACCAAACTCCCAATTTTAAGTTTTGGGTTAATTCCACCTGCAAGACCGATATTTATAACGCATACAACATCTTCAAGACGGTTTAATTCCTCTAATGCCTTATAAGAATTTTTCTTGCCGATACCTGATTTTACAAGCACTATTTTCTGACCAGCATATTCTCCCCAATAAAAAGAAAGCCTTTTTTGATGGTATTCTCTTTCAACTAATATCTTCTTTTTAATTGGAGTCACCTCTAAATCCATGGCAGCCAGGATAGCTATTCTCAAATTACTCCTTCCCCCACTGGATCAATCTAGTATAGGGATAGTAAAAAGAGAGGATATCCTTAAAATCCTTGCCTTGTTTAGCCATATAATTTGCCCCATACTGGCAAAGACCCACATTATGACCATATCCATGACCTTTAATAACATAAAATTCCCCATCCTTCTCTATTGTAAAATTATTACTTCTTATCTTTACCTCTCCTAATCTTTTATTTACTGATAATCTGAAGGTATCTAACGGAAGAAATTTACCAACCCCTAATAATTGTACATATAACTGTCGCTTTCGCTCTCTAATCCTTATCCCCGTGATCTCTCCTGAGGTGTTAAACGCCTCTCTTAATAGTTTATGAAACATTTCAACCTTTATTGCAAAATCCCAATTCATAAAAGGAGAATCTTTACAATTAACGACCTCTTCATCAGAGATATCCTTTTTCGCTGTCAAATACGGAATATCATTACCCCAAATCTGTCTGGCAGAATTTAGCTCTCCACCACAGGTAGAATGAAAGACTGCATCTATTGGGCTACCCGAATAAGCTAAGATTAACCCCATAGTTGAAGAAACAGCCTCTAAATAGTTCCTCCAATTCCTACTCACCCCAAAATAAACCTGATGTTTTGTGCAATCGCTAAAATCGTAAACCTTTTTAGGTCGAAGATGAGAGAGTGTCCAGGTTCGTGAGATAACAGCCTGCGCTTGCAAGGCAGCAGAGGCAAACTTATTCCCCATCTCTCCAGCCAAAACACCTGCGAGATAATCATTTAGAGGAATTAAGTTAATAACTTGTATTTCTCTCCTACTTGAATCAAAAGTGATTTGGAGTTTGCCTCGATAAAAACGTTTAATCTGTGGAATATCTGGGATAGTTACAGTAAAAATATTACGTGTAGAGACCTTGAACGATTCAGAGGAAACAATGCCTTCTTTATTCACCAGCCTCCCCCCCTCAATGGAAAGATTTATGCAATTATAAGGGATAGTGGTCTCATTAATCTTGTCTACACCATCTATTTTTAGTGACTTTAAACGATTAGCGCTTAATACTAGTACCCTAATTATTCGAGTCTCGGGTTTGGAATCAAAAAAAAGATAGGGAGAAGAAAAGATTGGTATAGGGGAGGTAAAAATATAAATAAAAATAAAAAAGAAGATGCTAATTTGTTTTTCTTTAAAATTGGTAGCCATACTGGAGGGAAATATAACCTAATTATTTGTTTTTATAGTACTCCAACTTAGGTTTTTCCAAGTGATTTTGTTAGTTAAAACCAATATGTTAAGGCACAAAGTAGCAAAGGCACTGAGGCACAAAGCTTTTAAGTTTTTTTTATTTTTCCCTTTGTGCCTCTGTGCCTTCGCTACTTTGTGCCTTAACAGCTAGTTACAAAACTAACTTGCATTACTTCAAAAAAACCTAACTTGGAGTAGTATAATTGGTAATACGTTGGAATTTTTCGAC
>JAZDLJ010000081.1:0-2112 GCA_043802115.1 bacterium
AACACCCCTTCGGGGTAGAATATGAAATTTCCTTTCAGGAAATTAACAAGACATTCATCTTGTTATAATTATTAACATTATTTAAACAATCACTCACAAACCCGCATTTTAAAAAAACATTTTCCTATGCAATTAAATTAACTACATGAAGCAAGCCATCTTTTTTGGTCACAAATTGCAGAAGAACCTGATTTATGCATTATATCTTGTTCCCTTGCCAATTCCCTCTGTTTTTACCTGACCGGTTTTAACAAGACCTTGTAAATCTCGTAAGGTATTCTGTAACAGCCTGTCGATGGGCAATGGCATTAATAATAGCTTCACGAATTGCCTCATAAGGATATTCAGGGCTATCAACCCGTTTAAATTCAACAACTTTGTTTGCTAGCCTGGTATTTCTTATGAAAAAGGACTCAACCTTATCAAGCATCTCATAAATAGAGCCTTTAATTTCCTGAGAATCAATAAAGGCTAATCTGGAAGTTATCGTTAATTACTTCCTTTATAGCAAACCGCTCTTCTCTCAGTTCTCTTTGATTGGCGCTTATAAATATTTTGTACTTCATTATAAAGTAGTCTTGTATAAAAATAATAAAAGAAGGGATCAATAAAAAAAACGTCTATAACGAGATATCTCGTTATAGACGTTTTTTTATTGATCCCTCATGCGCCTCCAACCCCTCTAACCTGGCAAAGGCAGCCGCATCAGGCCCATCAATCTTTATCGATTCTTTAGAATAATAGACCACATTAATCCTCTTTATAAAATTTTGTACACCTAAAGAAGATGAAAACCTTGCTGTCCCCCCAGTTGGTAAGACATGATTAGGTCCGGCTATATAATCACCTATAGGTTCAGGGGTATATTTACCTAAAAATACTGTCCCTGCACTTTTAATCCTCCCAAGATATTGAAAGGGATTATCTAAAAATATCTCAAGATGCTCTGAAGCAAATTGATTTGCCAGACAAAAGGCCTCTTCAATATCCCTGGTAATGATTATAATACCCGCCCTTTCTACAGAAGCGATCATAATGTCTTCCCTGCTTTGTCCGCTCACCTGAGTAGCCACTTCTTTTTGAACATCCTTCGCTAATCTTTCAGAATCGGTTATTAACATAACCGAGGCCTTTTCATCATGCTCAGCCTGTGAAAGTAAATCGGCAGCAATATAGATTGGATCAGCACCTTCATCAGCAATAACCAATACCTCACTGGGGCCAGCAATCAAATCAACTCCAACATCTCCATAAATCATCTTTTTGGCCGTAGCTACGTATATATTTCCCGGCCCAACAATCGTAAAAACACGAGCGATTTTCTCTGTACCATAAGCTAAGGCGCCAATAGCCTGAACCCCTCCTACACGATATATCTCATTCACTCCAACAATATCTGCTGCTACAAGTAATAAGGGATGCAATTTTTTACTCTTTTGAGCAGGAGAACACATCACAATCTCTTTAACCCCAGCTACCTTAGCCGGGATAGCATTCATAAGCAGAGAGGAAGGATAGATTGCCTTTCCTCCTGGGACATAAATACCCACACGCTCTATAGGTCTTACAAGCTGACCTAAAAAAGTCCCATTCTCTTCAGTAGTAAACCAAGAATTTTGTAACTGCTTTTTATGAAAGGACTCTATTCTTTGAGCAGCCTTTTTAATTAATTCGACCTCGCTCTCTTTTACTTCCTTATAAGCTGCTTGTATCTCACTTTGAGCGACTCGTAATTCTTCCTTTTCTAAATCAACCTTATCAAATTCTTTCGCATATCTTATTAAAGCACTATCTCCCTTTGCCTTGATCTCCTTTAAAATATCCTCCACAATAGATTCGTATTCCTTAAAGACCGAGACTGGTTTTGCTATTAACCCTTCTATTATCTTTCTATCATTGTTGTTATTTGTTTTTAATATCCGCATTTATTCCCCCTTTCCTCAACTTCTTTTTCCTGACTTCCAGCAATTCTAATTTTGATTTTTTTTAAGACAGACGTACCTACAACATTTTGCTGAGCGAGTATTTAGTAAGCTTTTTGTAAATTTTCTTAGCGCAGCTTCCCGTAAAATTGCCTCTGTTTGAGCGAAGCGAGTTAGGCAATTTAGGGAA
>JAZDLJ010000118.1:0-4967 GCA_043802115.1 bacterium
AAAATTGCCTCTGTTTGAGCGAAGCGAGTTAGGCAATTTAGGGAAGCAAGCTTAGAAAATTCAAAAAGACTACTCCAACGAACGAAGCAAAGATTTTTGTCTTCTCACCCGCAAGATTATTTTGGAAAGATGTCTATTAAATTGGGGACACTGTCCTCCATCTTAGTAGGCATCCTTTTATGACTTTAAATATACAAGAAAAAGACAAAATAAAAATAACAGATTATTTAAAAAATCTCTGTGTTCTCTGTGACAAAAAAATATTTTAAAAAGGTCCAAATTATATGAGAGGCTTATTACTTCTAACTATCTTCACCCCTTTTATTGGGGCAATAGTAATCTATCTCTCTTCTATTATCCTTCATGATGATAAGAAGATAAATATTATCTCAACCCTTTTCTGTGCCTTAACCTTTATCTTTAGTCTTTCCCTATACTCTCCAATAGTTAAAGGACAACTTATTGAAACTAGCTTAAATAATTCAAGTCCAACCCTGAATATCTTGCCATATCTCTTTAAATTTAGAGCAGATCCCTTAGGAGTTTTTATGGCGATCCTGGCTTCATTCTTGTGGCTGCTTACTACCATATACTCTATAGAATATCTCCTTCATGATAAAAATAAGGTTAGATACCAATGCTTTTCATTATTCTCTTTATTTGGTATGTTAGGGATAGTTTTAAGTAAGAATGTACTTACCCTTTATATCTTTTTTGAGATTCTAACTATTCTATCTTATCTTCTTGTTATCCATAATGAATCGTCCTCCGATTTAAGAGCTGGGATAAAATATCTTTTTATGGGGATTGTTGGAGGTATCATCCTACTTTTCTCTATCATTTTAACTTATAAGGCAACAGGGAGTTTTGATTTTGTCCATGGTGGCTTGGCCAACCTCCGAAATTCCCCATATTTTATCCTTATCTTTTGGGGATATGTTATTGGATTTGCAGTAAAGGCAGGGGTATTTCCTCTCCATATCTGGTTGCCCTCTGCTCATCCAGCAGCACCTTCTTCCGCTAGTGCCTTACTCTCAGGTATCATAATAAAGGCTGGGGCATTTGGTCTAATCAAGACAATTTACTCCATCTTTGGTAGATCGCAACTCAATTCCTGGTTTACAGTAAAAGGTTTATTGGTGTTGAGTCTTATCTCTATCTTATTTGGTTCTGGAATGGCGATTGTTCAAAAAGAATTAAAAAAAATGCTTGCCTACTCATCTATTTCTCATATTGGTTATATCATCCTGGGGATTGCTCTACTCTCAGCTAACGGTTTACAAGGTGGTATATTTCATATCCTCGCCCATGCCTTAAGTAAGGGGTGTCTTTTTCTCTGTGCTGGGATACTAATCCACAAACTAGAGATTAAAAAAATAAACGAAATGAAGGGACTTGGTTTAAAGATGCCAGTAACAATGCTTTGCTTTTCCCTAGCAGGTTTATCCATGATTGGTTTTCCAGGATTTGCCGGTTTTGTAAGTAAATGGTATCTAGGGTTAGGTGCCTTAGAGTCAGCAGGAAGAGGGATAATCTCAGAGGGATTTGGTATTACAATTATAGCTATCCTAATGGTAAGTAGTCTTCTCACAGCCGCTTATTATGGTCCTATAATAATGGATGCCTGGTTTGGAAGCCAGCCTCATGATCCACATGACCATGATCCTTTACCAGAGGTAGCGATTGAAAAATGTGATCCATCATGGGTAATGTTATTACCTATTATTTTATTGACTATTGGGGTGATTGTGTTTGGGATTTTTGGGACTTATACTCTAGCAATTCTCGGTGAAAAATTTCCGTATTTAAATTCATTAGTTTAAACTCCCTTTTGATTATCTTTTAAAGTGTTTACATAATATTCACCGAGAATTGCTGTTTATACTCAGATGTCAGAGGTTGATCTATTTTGACTTATTGAAAGACGGATAACAGTTTACGTAGAGAGTAAATCTCCTACAATCCATCACTTGAAAATCCAATAATAAAAATGGAGGAGATAAAATGATTTGCATAGAAATCCCAGATGAGATAGCTTTTCAATTACGAATACCACAAAAACAGGTAGAAATGCAATTAAAACGAGAATTAGCAATCCATTTAGTTGTAGAAGGTATTTGTACTTTAGCTCAAGGGGCTCGTTTAGCTCAAATGGATCGCATAGCCTTTGAACGTCTTTTAGGTGAAAGAAGGGTCCCGTGGACAGGTACAATAGATGATATAAAAAAAGAACTTCAAACATTTGATTCTCTATGATTATTTCTGATACTGGTCCAATTAGTAATTTGATTCAACTAGGGCTTTTAGATCTATTACATCTCTTGTTTGAGGAGATAATAATACCAACAGCAGTAGCTACTGAATTAGATAATGGGTATAAATACCTTGGGGATTGGCGTAAGGCATCTAAAAGTTTTATCAAAATCATTTCTATTGAAATTGATCCTTTAATAGAGCAATTTATGTTAAATCTGCATTGTGGAGAAGCTGAAGCTATTATCAATATTTCCTCATCGAGTAGATCAATTTGCATCTATTTTGCGAAATAATCCAGGCGCATGGGATCTTTTATTGATTGATGGTGAAGGGACATCCCGATTAAACCGTCACTTAAATAAATATCAAAGTACGGCAAAAGATGAATTAATTAGATATATCACATTAAAAAAACCAGAGCATGTAATATCTAATAAACAAATTTTTCAGACAGGTATTATATTTTTGGTATTTGGTATTATTGGCTTTTTAAGAGAACGTTCACGTAAAAACTTAAGTGAAACTGTCGGATAAGGAGTACATCTTATGTTATTTCCAGAAACTATCAACCCCATAACCCTACAAGAGAGCTACCTCGCCCTCTTACCAATTTTAATTATAGCTGCCCCTCTGCTTGGGGCGATCCTGGTCAGCCTTGTATCGATTTACAACTTACCAAATAAAAATACAATAAGAAACATAATCATAATCGCAAGCTGTCTTACCACCATAACTCTCAGTCTAATCCTCTATCACCCTGTCATACACGGTCTTATGCTAAATGGCGTTCTTTACAAAGGCATTGACCTTGCCCTCCCCTTTCTCTTCGGCTTAAGTCTTCATTTCGGAGTAGATAATGTCGGGCTGATTTTTGTCCTGATTACCGCCATTATGTGGACATTGGCTGCTACCTTTGGGACAAGTTATATGGTTAATAGACATGCTAAAGGAAGATTTTTTACCTTTTACTTAGGTGGTCTTGCTTCTTGTCTAGGTATATATCTTGTAAAAGATTTTTTCTCCCTGTTTATCTTTTTCGAGTTTGTTACCTTGACCTGTTACTGTCTGGTTGCTCATGATGAGGTAGGAGATTCAATATTTGCTGGAAAATTATTTATATATATTAGTGTGATTGGAGGACTATCTATCCTCTTTGCTACTATTCTCCTCTATGGATATTCTGGCAACGTAAGTTTCTACCCTTCTCTAGCAAATACCTTTAGGCAAGGAGATCTCGGCTTAAGGTTTTCTCAGGGAATAAGATTTCTTATTTTTTCCCTTTTCATTTTAGGCTTTGGGATAAAAGCCGGGCTATGGTTAGTTCACATCTGGTTACCTGTTGCTCATCCTGTTGCCCCGCCTCCAGCCCACGCAGTTCTCTCTGGCCTTGTAGTTAAAGTTGGGATATATGGAATACTAAGAAGTATCTATCGTCTTTATCCTGTAATAGAAATAATTCCCGGACATGTTAGTACAGTTCATATTATAGGTATTGGGATAATTTGGCTAGGTGTTCTTACGATGTTTTTTGGGATGCTTCCTGCCCTTCTTACAACCCATCTAAAAAGAATGTTTGCCTTCTCTACGGTGAGTCAGATGGGATTTATTGTCTTTGGCTTAGGATGCGCCCTTCTTTTAGGGACAGAAGGGGCAATGGGGGTAGCTGGTGCTTTATATTATGCAATTAATCATGCAGTTTATAAATCGGCCTTTTTCCTTTGCATAGGGATTATTTGTAGCAGAACAGATGAGGTCTATCTGGAAAAGATGGGAGGAATGTGGCAAAATATGCCAATTACTGCCCTTACCTATTTTTTTGCAATGTTAAGTATAGCGGGGATTCCTTTTACAGGAGGGTTTGCAAGTAAAACTATGGTTCATCATGCCATTACTGAAGCTATTACTCATTTTGAACATCTCCATCTAAACGGATTAATTGGATGGTTAAAGTGGGCAAATTGGATGTTTATGATCTCTGCGGCAGGGACATTTTGTTATGCAAGTCGATCTTTTTATATGGCCTTTATGGGAAAAAGACCTGAACATCTCAAAGAGGTAAAACCAGAGACTAAGACAATGCGGGTAGTTTTTATCACTATGATAGCCTTTATTATCCTGGTTGGCCTTTTTCCAAATTTCTTACTTGAAAAGTTAGTAGGCCCTGCCTTAACCAGCTTTGGATTTAACATCAATTCCCATGCTTACGAACTAATTTACAATACGCACACTGGGAGATCGGCTTTACCTTTGTTATACGATCCCCTTAAATTTACTCTAGGATCATTTTTCTCTCACGAGGTAGTCCATAATGTAATAGGAGTTGGCATTATTTCATTAATTACCATCGGATGGTATCTCCTTGGAATCTATGGCAGGATGTTTAAACTAACTGATAAAATTCCAGCTATCTTTAATCTTAAAAATTGGTATGTACATATAAGTAGAATCTCGGTCATTATATTTTCTCAGCTATGTTCTGGATTAGAGTTTATCCTTGATAAAGGGATTGCCTTTGTGATGGTCTATTTTTGGCTAGCCAGTTCAGAACAACCGATTGACGATGAAGGGTGATCACCTTTCCGACTTATCCTGGCTATCTTTCCCAACGATTATCTCAATCTGTTGTCTAATCATTTTTTCAGCTATATCAGTCACTACTTCCCTTGCTACCTTTTCTATAATCTGTTCAGCCCTTTCCTTTATAACTTCTA